>SKFX01000112.1 GCA_007117775.1 Ilumatobacteraceae bacterium | reverse complement strand
GAGCCAGCTGCAGAGCCCGAGCCAGCTGCAGAGCCCGATCCAGCTGCAGAGCCCGATCCAGCCTGAACAACGATGCTGCTGGTTGGCCTGACCGGCGGGATCGGCTCGGGTAAATCCACGGTCTCTGCGATGTTTGCCGAACGTGGAGCGGTGATCGTCGATGCCGATCAGATCGCCCGCGACCTGCAGGCGCCGGGGAGTCCGGTCCTCGTTGCGATGGCCGAGCGCTTCGGTGGACACATCATCGATGGCGATGGTGCGCTGGACCGCGCCGCTGTGGCGGCGATCGTATTCAACGACCGGAACGCCCTCGAGGACCTGAACCGGATCGTGCATCCGGCAATGCACGATGAGATCACCGCTCAGATCGAGGCTCATCGCACGACTGGGCGTGTGGTCGTGCTCGACTTTCCGTTGTTGGCCGAGAACCCGCGCGACGGGCTCGATGCGACCATCGTGGTCGATGTGGATCCAGAGATCGCAGTGGCCCGTCTCGTCGACCAACGCGGACTCGCCGAGGCCGACGCCCGGGCGCGGATCGCCTCACAGGCCTCGCGCGCCGATCGCCTCGAGATCGCCACGCATATCATCGACAATTCCGGTGATCTTGACGCGTTGAGTGCTCGCGTCGATGAGGTCTGGGCCGAGTTGGCCGAGCACTGAATCTGGCCTCTGGCCCAGACCCAGCGGTCGAATCATCGGGGCGCTCTATGAGGTTCGCCGACCGGTGGTCGCGGTACCCTGATCCGATGGTGTCGGTCCCGCTCGAAGTGCACTGGCTCCGCCGGTGAGCGTGGAGCCCCTCAGCAGCGAATCGGCCCTGCGCGTCGTCGCTGACTATCAGCCCGCCGGGGACCAGCCGGCGGCCATCGAAGCGCTGGCGGCCGGCATCGAGCGCGGTGAACGGTTCCAGACCCTGCTCGGGATCACCGGGTCGGGGAAGTCAGCGACCATCGCATGGACCATCGAGCGAGTCCAGCGCCCGACGCTGGTCCTCGCACCGAACAAGTCGCTCGCCGCACAGCTCGCCCAGGAGATGAAGGAGTTCTTCCCCGATAACCGTGTCGAATACTTCGTCAGCTATTACGACTACTACCAACCCGAGGCGTATATCCCCTCGAGTGACACCTTCATTGAGAAGGATTCATCGATCAACGATGAGATCGACCGGCTGCGACACTCGGCGACGGCCGCACTCCTGACGCGCCGCGATGTCATCGTGGTGGCGTCGGTCAGCTGTATCTACGGGATGGGCAGTCCAGAGGAGTATCGCGGCCAGTTGCTCGACTTGAACGTCGGGATCGACTACGACCTGCGCGGCATCCTGCGTCGCCTCGTCGATCTGCAGTACGACCGCAATGATCTGACGCTCGGGCGCGGCAAGTTCCGGGTCCGTGGCGACACGCTCGAGATCCACCCCGCCTATGAGGAGTCGGTGCTGCGCGTCGAGATGTTCGGAGACACCATCGATCGCCTCACGCTCATCGACCCGCTCACCGGGGAAACCCTGCGTGAACTGGCCCGCACCGTGGTCTTTCCGGCAACGCATTATGTGACCGGTGCCGAGCGGATGCGGATCGCGATGAACGGAATCGAGGCTGAACTGCAGCAGCAGCTGAAGACCTTTGAGGAGACCGGCAAGCTGCTCGAGGCCCAGCGTCTGCGGATGCGTACGCAGTTCGATCTCGAGATGATGTCGGAGGTGGGATATTGCAATGGCATCGAGAACTATTCGATGCATATCGACGGCCGCCGACCCGGGGACCCACCCTTCACGCTGTTGGACTACTTCCCCGATGACTTCTTGATGGTGATCGATGAGAGCCATGTCGCCGTACCCCAGCTGCACGGACAATTCGCCGGCGACCGAAGTCGCAAGAATGTGCTCGTCGAGCACGGCTTCCGCCTACCATCGGCGCGCGATAACCGTCCGCTGACCTTCGATGAGGTGCTTGAGCGCATCAATCAGTGCGTGTTCTTGTCGGCGACGCCGAGCGACTACGAACTCGGTGTGTCGACGCAGGTCGTGGAGCAGATCGTGCGCCCGACCGGACTGGTGGACCCCGAGGGCATCGTCAAGCCCACCAAGGGCCAGATCGATGACCTGGTGGAGATGATCGGCGAGCGCACCGAGCGTGGGGACCGCATCCTGGTCACGACGCTGACCAAGAAGATGGCCGAAGACCTCACCGACTACCTGCTCGAACAGGGTCTGCGGGTGCGGTATCTGCACTCGAACATCGACACGATCCAGCGCATCGAGATCCTGCGCGGTCTGCGCCTCGGTGATTTCGATGTGCTGGTCGGCATCAACCTGCTCAGAGAGGGCCTGGACCTGCCCGAGGTCTCGCTGGTCGCGATCCTCGATGCCGACAAGGAGGGGTTCTTGCGCTCGGAGACCTCGCTGATCCAGATGATCGGTCGAGCGGCCCGCAATGTGGAGGGCCAGGTCGTCATGTATGCCGATCGGGTCACCGATTCGATGCAGCGGGCGATCTCAGAGACCCAGCGGCGGCGTCAGTTGCAGTTGGCCTACAACGCCGAGCACGGGATCGACCCCCAGACCATCCGCAAAGCGGTGGGCGACATTTTGACGATGCTGCGTCCTGATGGATCAGCTCCGGTGCCCGGCAAGGATCGTCGCCGCCAGCGAGAACGCGACAAGGTGCAGCGCGAACTGGCATCTCTGCCCCAACAGGAACTCGATCGTCTGATCCAGACGCTCGAGGCCGAGATGCATGAAGCCGCCGTCGAATTGAAATTCGAATACGCGGCACGTCTGCGCGATGAGATCAATGAACTGCGTCGAGAAGTGAAAGAGGCTCGTTGATGGCCACCTCCAAGACCCCCCGCACCAAGACACCACGCACCAAGACACCCCGCACCAAGACACCACCCGCCAAGACACCACCCACCAAGACACCCCGCACCACGAGCCCGGCCGCCGGGTCAGCCAGCAAGCAGACTGCGCGGTCGGCGACAACCGCGTCCAAGGCCCAGCCGAAAGCCCAGCCGAGAACCACCCGGACCGGTCGCGCCTCCAAGACGCCGGCGAAGCCTCGGTCGAGGTCTGCAGGTTCGGCGCAGCCCAACTCGACAGCGACCGCCGCGGCAGTGGCCGATGGGCCGATCATTTCGGTCCGTGGCGCGCGTGAGCACAATCTGAAGAACGTCAATGTCGAAATCCCTCGTGATCGTCTCGTCGTGTTCACCGGGCTATCGGGATCGGGCAAGTCGTCGCTCGCATTCGACACGATCTATGCCGAGGGCCAACGCCGCTATGTCGAGTCGTTGAGCTCCTATGCCCGTCAGTTCCTCGGCCAGATGGACAAACCCGATGTCGATGTCATCGACGGGTTGTCGCCGGCCATCTCGATCGATCAGAAATCAGCCAGCCGCAATCCGCGCTCCACGGTCGGAACCATCACCGAGGTCTACGACTATCTCCGGCTGCTCTATGCGCGTATCGGTGTCCAGCATTGTCCCAATGACGGGACCCGACTGCAGCGCCAGACACCGCAGCAGATCGTGGATCGGATCCTCGAACTCGAGGAGGGAACCCGATTCCAGGTGCTCGCACCGGTGGTGCGGGGTCGAAAGGGTGAGTATGAGACCCTGCTGGAGGACCTCTCAGGACAGGGCTATGTCCGAGCCCGTATCGACGGTGAGACCGTCTTGATCGATGAGTTCCTGAAAGGCTCCGAGCGTTTGGCGCGTTATGAACAGCACACCATCGAAGTGGTGATCGACCGGCTGGTGCTCAAAGAAGGTATCGAGCGACGCCTGACCGATTCGCTGGAGACCGCACTCACGCTCGCTGATGGGGTGGCTGAGATCGAACTCGTCGATACTGGCGCTGCTGCCGACAGCGGTGGCGATAGTGATGGAGATGGTGATGGTGGGCCGACGAAATTGACGTTCAGCCAGCATCTGGCCTGTCCAAAGTGTGGAGTCAGCTATGACGAGCCGGCACCGCGCAACTTCTCGTTCAACTCGCCCTATGGCGCGTGTGAGACCTGCGATGGTCTCGGCACCACCTTCGAGGTCGACCCCGAACTGGTCATCCCCGATCATGACCTGGCCATCTCCGAAGGGGCCATCGCGCCGTGGCGCAGCGCCCATACCCAGTACTTCACGCGACTGGTCGCGACCGTGGCCGAGATCAATGACATCGATCTGGACTGTCCGTGGGGCCAGTTGTCCGCAGCGCACCAGCGCATCATCCTGCGCGGTGTCAAGGGTCGCCTCACCGTGCGCTACCGCAATCGTTACGGCCGCCAGCGCAACTACACCACCGAATACGAGGGGGTGATCCCCTGGATCAAGCGTCGCCATGAGACCGCCGAGAGCGAGTGGAG
>SKFX01000086.1 GCA_007117775.1 Ilumatobacteraceae bacterium | reverse complement strand
CTGCGGGCCGGATCGGCGATCGCCACATCGACCGGCCGGCCACGATGGCGCCAGTGCTCGAACCGGTGCCGGACCACCTCAGCGCTGCGATCGGCGAGGTTGACGAGCGCATCGGCCACCGCGATCGGTGATGACTCCACCACCAGACAGTGCTTGGCCGAGGACGCCACCGTGGCCGCGAACAACCCGATCCCCCCGTAGGCGTCGAGCACCGTATCGGCACCGTCGAGTTCGGGGGCCAATGCGCCGACGGTCTCCACCAACAGTTCGGCCGCCGCTGGGCCGCTCTGGAAGAACGATCCGGCGCTGACGCGAAGTGATCTGCCCGCCACCATCTCATCGAGGTATGCCGTCTCGCCGAGTTCCACCCCGGCGGGTAGGCCGATTCCACCATCACCGTCGACGACGCGCGCCGTGGCCGCACCGGTGGCGGCCGAGACCCGCACCTCGACTTCAGTACCCGGATCCACTTCGATCGTCGACACGATCCGCTGCAGCTCCCGATGGGTCACCAGACACGGTGATGCATCGACGGGTTCATGTGAGCGTTCCCGACGGAATCCGGCCCGTCGACGAGCGGTGCCGACGATGCGCACCGTGGTCCGGTACTGGCGCGCCGGCACCGAGCCCGCACCGATGGGTTCGATATCGCCGAGGCCGGCCAACCGCGCCAGGGTCTCAGCGGTGACGGCGACCTTGGCGTCCAGCCAGCGGGTGGGATTGAGATGCATCCAGTCACAACCACCGCAGCCATCGATACGGCTCGAACAGTCGACGGCGACGCGGTCGGGCGACGCGACGAGCACTTCGTCAACCACAGCGCGCGACCAACTGCGGTGATCGATGATGTCGGCGAGGCGCACCGACTCGCCGGGAAGACCACCGGCCACCAGCACCACCCGACCGCGATCGTCACGGCCGAGCACCTCACCGCCGGCGATATGTCGCTCCAGGTCGATGACCGACTCGCCAGATCCCTCCACGGCTGCGACGCTACCGCCATCACCGCACCGCACACCGGTGTGCAGTGCTGTGTCGCGGTCGCCAGACTGTGGTCATGGAGCAGGCATCGAATGATCCCGACGGCGAAGAGCTCTGGGGTTGGGACCTCGGCTCGCGACGCGCCGTGCGGTGGGAGTTGCGCGGCCCGGGCCATCAGATCCTCGGGCCGTATCCGACCAGGGCGGCCGCTGAGGCGTGGGCAGAGCGCCGAGACGAACGAGATCAACAGTGGGCGGACGATGACGAGCTGTGGGCGTCAACCTGGAGCGATGACGAGCCCGATCAACACAACCCAGATGACGGCACCGACGCCGCCGAGGATCGATCGACGCCGACCTGAACATCACCCACCTCGGGCAGAGCCCGGGTGCCGACCACGACGCGACTAGCGTCGGGCCATATGAGCCGTCCGATCCAGATCGCACCCTCGGTCCTGCCCGCTGATTTCGCCCGACTCGGTGAGGAGGTGGCCGCACTCGAGGCCGCCGGTGTCGATCTGATCCAGTGGGATGTCATGGACGGCTGCTTCGTGCCCAATCTGACCTTCGGACCCGATGTGATCGCAGCGGCCCGGGCCCATACCTCGCTGCCGTTCGAAGCCCATCTCATGGTCGTGGAACCTGACGCCATGGCGGCGCGCTACATCGAAGCCGGTTGTGGCCGCCTGATCGTCCACGCTGAGGCCTGCCGGCATCTGCACCGCACCCTGGCGGCGATCGGCGAACTCGGCGCCACCGCTGCGGTGGCACTGAACCCGGCCACGCCGGCCTCGGCGGTGGCCCATGTGCTGGACCTGGTCGATCTGGTGCTGGTGATGACGGTCAACCCCGGCTTCGGCGGCCAGCGCTATCTCGACACCATGGAACCCAAGATCGCCGAGGTGGCCGCGCTGTTGGATGCCGCCGGCCGACGCGATCAGGTCGATATCGAGGTCGACGGCGGGATCGGACCCGACACCATCGGTCGCGCCGCCTCAGCGGGAGCCAACGTCCTGGTCGCGGGAACCGCGCTGTATCGCCACCGCGACGGTCTGCAGGCTGCGGTCAGCGAACTGCGCGACCTGGCCACCGCAGCCGCGCCGTCACCGTCGTGAACGCGCCGCCAGGCCTCTGAACATCCCGCGCAGGGAGGTGGCGAAGGCCGCCAGTACGAACAGCACCGTGAACACCACCACGAACGGCAGGACCGCCGCAGTGAGCACCTGGCCGCGGTGATCGAATAACGGCTGCACCACACTGGTGGCGACCACCGACCCATCGGGCCACAGGGTCCGGACCGGGTCAACGAACTCGGGACAGTCGAGGTCGATCTCCGCGAGACCCACCACATCATCGCCACCGAACATCGGAGCGGGCTCGGCGACACGCGAATACAGCAGTCCGAGCAAGGGTTCGAACTGCGCTCCGACGAGATAGGTCGCGCCGGTGTCGATGTACTGGACTTCGAGGCCGTAGCGGACCTCGAGCACACCATCGTCGACCACCCCACCGTCGAGCTCGTCGAGATCACCGGCGCGCACCTGCGATACCGCGAACCGCGCCGAGCGATCATCGGTGTCGATCACCTCACCTTCGAAGACCACCGCGGCGAGTTCGGGCGCCGGACAACCCGCTGGGACCCCATACAGCGGGCCACGTCCGTTGACGAGTGGATCTGTGTGCGGGCCGACTGCGGGCTCACCACCGCTGGTCTCGACCTCGATCTCGCCGAACGCGAACGGATCATCCTCGAAGAAGTCCTCGAATGGCTCCGGTGGTGACGATACCGACACCTGAGCACCGGATCCGTCGACCACACCCGCGCCGGCTACGGCCATCGACACGGCCATCGACACGGCTGCGACGGCGACCCCGGCCACCAGCGATCGCAGCAGACCGCCTCGATCGCGAACGACTCCCCCGCCATGGCGCAGGCGTCGACCGGTGATACGGCGGGGCGTTCGCATGATGCGGCGCTCAGACACCGCATCATTGTGGCACTCAGCGACCGCGAAACTGCGGCGGTCGTTTCTCCATGAACGCGCTGACGGCCTCACGGGTGTCGTCGGTGGAGAAGTTCACGGTCTGGGCGAGGCCCTCTTGATCGAGCGCCTCCTCGAGGGTCGCATTGAGCGAGTTGTTCAACAATCGCTTCGACATCGCCAAGGCGATCGGCGGACCTGCAGCGAGTCGCATCGCCCAGTCGGTGACGAAGGCATCGAGTTCGGTATCGGCGAGCACCCGGTTGACGAGGCCGATCTCGGCTGCGGTCGAGGCATCGATGATATCGGCGAGCAGCACCAACTCTTTGGCGCGCTGCATCCCGATACGCCTCGGCAGGGTGAACGATCCGCCGAAATCGATGGTCAGGCCGCGCCGGGCGAAAATCTCAGAGAACCGCGCCGACTCCGAGGCGACGAGCAGATCACATGCCAGCGCCAAGTTCATACCGGCCCCCGCTGCGATCCCGCGCACCTTGGCGATGGTCGGCTGCGGGAGGTGGTACCAGGTCAGGCAGATCTCAGCGATATGTCGCATCGAGGCCAGCGAGTGCACCCGTTCACCGGTGGGTCCACCGCCGCCCATCCCCGAGACATCGGCACCCGAGCAGAACTCACCGCCGGCCCCGGTGAGCACCACGGCACGGATCTGCGGTGCCGCCTCGATTCGCCGGCCGATATCGAGCAGTTCGGCCCACATCGTCTGATCGGCGGCGTTCTTCTTGTGCGGCCGGTTCATCGTGACTTCGATGATCGACTCATCGACGTCGACCAACAGTGTCTCATAGGCTCCGATATCCATACTGCGACAGTAGTGAGCCCATGGTGCGATCACCGACCCGCACCGGCGATACTGCTCCCATGGGATACAACCCCCACCGTCCCTTCAAGGCCCGCACCAGCGACTACGTCTTGGTCGCTGTGGCGTTGGCGGCGGCGACCGCACTGGTCATCTGGGGGATCTGGGGCTGAGACCCGAGCCGACCCACTCTCCGGGCGCGGATCAGAATGCGGCTTCGATGATCTCGAGGCGGTTGCCGTCGATGGCTGCCACATCGAAACGCACCTCGACACGACGTTCACCGTGGGCGGCCAACCATGCCGCAGCCAGGCGTCTCACCTTCACCTGTTTGGTCTGATCGACGGCCATCGCGGCAGTGCCGAAGGCATCGCTGCGGCGGGTCGTGACCTCGCAGAACACGATCATGTCATCGCGACGCATCACCAGATCGATCTCACCGTCAGGGCAGCGCCAGTTGCGATCGATCACCCCGTAGCCGCGCCGCTGATACTCCTCAGCAGCCAGGTCCTCGTTCCAGCGCCCGAGTGCGGTACGCGGTGTCGTCAGAAGTGGTTTGGCCATGTCATCTCCGCCTGTCATCTCCGCCTGTCATCTCCGCCTGT
>SKFX01000184.1 GCA_007117775.1 Ilumatobacteraceae bacterium | reverse complement strand
TCGTCGGTCCCGTCGCACCAGGAGCGCGACATCATGAGCGGTTTCGCCCCGGGGGACCGAGCGCTCCTCATCGATTCGAAGAAGCGCCGTTACCTCATCGAACTCAAAGCCGGCGGAGAGTTCCACAGCCACCACGGTTTCGTCACCCATGACGACATCATCGGCGGATCCACCGGTGCCATCGTGCGCTCGACCCATGGCAGTGAGTATGTGGTCGTGCGCCCGACCCTCGAGGATTTCGTGCTCGAGATGCCGCGCGGCGCCCAGGTGATCTACCCCAAGGATCTCGCCCCGATCTGCATGCTCGCCGATATCGGTCCCGGTTGCCGGGTGTTCGAGACCGGCGTCGGTTCGGGTGCGCTGTCAATGACCATGCTGCGTTGGGGGGCGACCATCACCGGCTACGAACTGCGCGAGGATTTTGCGAATCGTGCGCGGGCGAACGTGACATCGTTCCTCGGCCATGACGTGGTCCAGCGCTACCGGGTTGAGATCGCCGACAGCTACGAGGGGATCGATGCCCCAGCTGACGCATTCGACCGGATGGTCCTCGACCTGCCTGAGCCGTGGCGAGTCATTCCCCATGCCATCGGGGTGCTCGAGCCCGGTGGGATCGCCGTGGCGTATACGCCCTCGATCACCCAGGCCGTCGAATTCCGCCGGGCACTCGACCGGCGATGGATCGATGTGCGCACCCTCGAGGTGCTGCATCGCGGATGGTACATCGAGGGTCAAGCAGTCCGACCCGACCATCGCATGGTCGCACACACTGCGTTCCTGACCGTGGGCCGCTATACAGGCAGCTGATATCGGACATCGCAGGTCGATCGCTGCCCACCTCCGAACCCTGCGTGCCCCGGGTGCCCGCCGGTCACGACACGTGTCAGTGCGATATGCCCCGAATCGGGACTGCCGGGTTCAGGGCTCGATGTAGATGCACTCGCCGGGGCATTCCTCGGCGCTCTCGATGACGGCGTCGAGCTGGCCTTCGGGGATCTCGGCCATACCGTCGGCACCCTGGGGGTTGCCCTTGGCCTCGGCGAAGATCTTGTCGCCCTCGCGCACATAGGCCAAACCATCATCGAGCAAGGTGAACACATCGGGGGCGATCTCCTCACAGAGGCCATCTCCGGTGCACAAGTCCTGATCGATCCAGACCTTCATCGTTGTTCACTCCTCGGTTCACGGCGTGGGGTCACACCGAATCGGTTCCTCATGGTATCCCGAGCCCGTTGCGCTCGGGATGCTTTGGTCGCAGCGCAACCTGCACACCAGAGTTTACACGGCAGCGGTCGGGAAAACCACGCTCGATGCAGACGGATCCGGTCGGCCTCCCACGGTCGCGTCCGAGCATCTCCGCCGATCGCGCCCGGGGAGATGGTGATGAGCGATGGTGAGATCTCTGCCATCTGCGAGTGAGCGAACCGGCGGGCGCGGTGTACGTTGGGCTGAGGAGGTGCGCGATGCCACCAATCGATGAGCCCACGATCGACGAACTGCGAGCGCAGGTGCGCACGCTCACCGAGGAGGTCACCGCCTTGCAGGCGCGCCTCTCGCAGTCGCCCGAACGTGTCGGAGCACTCGAGGAACGCCTGCTCGAGACCAAGGGGCAACTCGCTCAGGCCGTCGGCCAGAACGAGAAGCTCTCGTACACATTGCGAGAGGCACGCGAACACATCGCAGCGCTGCGAGATGAGGTCGACAAACTCACCCAACCGCCATCGGCCTACGGTGTGATCGTCGGCCTGAACGATGACGACACCGTCGATGTGCTGACCAGTGGCCGCAAGATGAGAGTCCAGGTGCATCCAGACGTCGAACTCGACGAACTGGTCCGCGGCGCTGAGGTCGTGCTCAACGAGAGTTACAACGTCGTGCTCGCCCGCCAGCCCGAATCGACCGGTGAGGTCGTCACGGTCAAAGAAGTCCTCGAAGACGGCGTGCGCGCCCTCGTCGTCGGTCGCGCTGACGAGGAGCGGATCTGCGAACTGGCCGACGCCCTGCGCGGTTCGTTGCTTCGACCCGGTGACCATCTCCGCCTCGATATCCGCACCAACCTGCTCCTCGAGCGTCTCGCACGCCCCGAGATCGAGGACCTGCTCCTCGAGGAAGTCCCTGATATCTCCTATAGCGATATCGGAGGCCTCGATGATCAGATCGAGCAGATCGCCGATGCGGTCGAGCTCCCGTTCCTCTATCAGGAGTTGTTCGCCGAGCACCGGCTTCCGGCGCCCAAGGGAATCCTGCTCTACGGTCCGCCCGGTTGCGGTAAGACCCTGATCGCCAAAGCCGTGGCGAATTCGCTGGCGCGCAAGGTCGCCGAGCAGATCGGCGAGGGCAAGGGGCGGAGTTACTTCATCAACATCAAGGGCCCCGAACTGCTGAACAAGTACGTCGGTGAGACCGAGCGTCAGATCCGACTGGTCTTCCAACGCGCTCGCGACAAGAGCGAGGAGGGGTGGCCCGTCATCGTGTTCTTCGACGAGATGGACTCGATGTTCCGCACGCGGGGCACCGGGATTTCCTCGGATATGGAGTCCACGATCGTTCCGCAGCTACTGGCCGAGATCGACGGTGTCGAGGGTCTGCGCAATGTCATCGTGATCGGCGCCACCAACCGTGAGGACCTGATCGACCCGGCCATCTTGCGACCCGGCCGCCTCGATGTGAAGATCAAGATCGAACGACCGAACGCGACAGCCGCTGAGCAGATCTTCGCCCGCTACCTCACCGAGGACATCCCGATTGCGGCCAGCGAGACGGTCACCGAGATGATCGCCACCACGGTTGCGCAGATGTACCGAGATGATCCGACGAATCGGTTCTTGGAGGTGACGTATCAGAACGGCGACAAAGAGGTGCTGTTCTACAAGGACTTCGCTTCGGGCGCGATGATCGAGAACATCGTGCGCAGAGCCAAGAAGCTCGCCATCAAGCGGGTCATCGCCGGAGGGGAAAAAGGTGTTGGGACCGCGGATCTCCTCGAGGCGATCGCGCAAGAGTTCAAAGAGCACGAGGATCTGCCGAACACCACCAATCCAGACGATTGGGCCAAGATCTCCGGCAAGAAGGGCGAACGGATCGTCTTCATCAGAACGCTCACATCTGAGCATCGCCCCGAAGAGGCCGAGGGCGGACGCGCGATCGAACGTGTCCAGACCGGCCAGTACCTGTGACCCCCAACACCCCGCCCGACGCCGGGGTTGTCCGGCGGGCCACGGCGTTCGAGCGCACCGATAGGGTGCTCTGATGGCGTTGACCAAGGTCTGCGGGATCGAGACCGAATATGGCATCGTCATGCGCGGCGGCGACACCAATCCGGTCGCCGCCTCGTCGATGCTCATCAACGCCTACCTTGCAGCAACATCGCCCGATGAGCGGGTTCGATGGGATTTCCAGGACGAACAGCCCGCCAACGATGCGCGCGGGTTCACGATCGAGGATCCCTTCGCTCCCGAGATCGAGACCACGCTGGTCAACGCCGTGCTGACGAACGGCTCGCGGTACTACGTCGACCATGCACATCCTGAGATCGCGATTCCCGAGGTGACCACCGCACTCGATGTGGTGCGATGGGATCGCGCTGCGGATGAGATCATCCGGGCCTCGATGGGATATGTCCGCCCACTGCTCGACGATGGCGCCGAACTCGTCATCTACAAGAACAACTCCGATGGTAAGGGCAATAGCTATGGCTGCCATGAGAACTATCTCATGGCCCGCCAGACCCCCTTCGCCAAGATCATCGAGCACGCCACCACCCATTTCGTGACCCGCCAGATCTACTGCGGTGCCGGCAAGGTCGGCTGCGAGGAGCCCGGCCGCCGCCACGATGACGTGGGATTCCAGATCAGCCAACGCGCCGACTTCTTCGAAGAAGAGGTGGGCCTCGAGACGACGTTGAAGCGCCCGATCATCAACACCCGTGACGAACCCCACTGCGATCCACAGAAGTACCGTCGACTCCACGTGATCGTGGGCGACGCGAACATGTCGGAGATGGCAACCTTCCTGAAGGTGGGAACCACCGCGATCATCTTGTCGATGATCGAAGACGATGTGCTGTCGAACGCACTGATCCTGCGGCACCCGGTGTCGGCGATCCGACTCATCAGCCATGATCCGACGCTGCGACAGCGGATCGAATTGCTGGACGGATCGATGGCATCCGCGCTCGATATCCAGTGGGCTTTGCTGGAAGCAGCGCGAAAATACGAACGCAGCCACGGACTCGAATCGGTGGGCGAACAGGTCGGTGCCATGGTGCTCGAGCGATGGGAGTCTGTGCTCGCAGGCCTCGAGTCCGATCCGGACTCGGTTGGGCACTGGGTGGATTGGATCGCCAAACGCCGCCTCATCGATGGCTATGCGGCCCGTCATGGCGT
>SKFX01000041.1 GCA_007117775.1 Ilumatobacteraceae bacterium | reverse complement strand
TGGCTGCGCGCCACCTGCCACAGATTCAGCATCACGAACAGCGCGATATAACAGGCCATCAACCCGAGCGCGAGGTGACGGATCGAACGGTTCATCGCCGCCCCCCATCATCATGTCGCGTGTCATATCGCGTGCGGTCAGCGTCGACGAGCACCTCACCGGGATCGGCCGGGCGGGCCGCGGCGCGCGCCATGGCACGTGCCGGCGCATCGGCATCGAGCACGGTCTCGCCGCGCGCGCCGCGGCGACGAAGCCGCCAGGCACGCCAGCGTTCCTGCGCGCTCGGGGTGTCAGGAACCTCACCGCGCCGGCGTGCACCAGCGTCGCTGAGACGGATCAGCAGCGCGATCAGCATGTAGGTCGACAGCAGTGACGACCCGCCATAGGACATCAGCGGCAGCGTGACGCCGGTGAGCGGCAGCAGTTTCACCACACCGGCCATGATGATGAACCCCTGGATGCCGACGATGGTGGTCAACCCGACCGCGAGCAGTTTCTCGAACGCGTTCTCGGTCCCCAGGGCGATGCGCAGTCCGGCGCCGATCAACAGCAGATAGGCGATCAGCACTGCGGTGGCGCCGAACAGGCCCATCTCCTCGCCGATCGCAGCCAGGATGAAGTCGGTGTGCGCGGCGGGGACGCGTCGCGGACTGCCGCGACCCAATCCGGCGCCGGTCAGGCCACCATCGGCGAACCCGTACAGCGCCTGCACGATCTGGTAGCCGCTGCCGAGCGGTCGAGACCACGGATCCAACCAGATATCGACACGGGTCTGGACATGGGTGAACAACTGTGCGGCCACCCATGCCGCCGAGCCGAACAGCACCACCCCGATCGCCAACACCACGGCGCGTTCGGTGGCCACCCACAGCATCACCACGAACAGGGTGAAGAAGATCAGCGATGAGCCGAGGTCCTGCTGGCCCACCATCACCACCACCGCGAACGCCCAGGCCACCAGGATCGGCGCGATATGGCGGAATTCGGGAATCTGCAGCGGGCCGAGGCGGCGACTGCCCGAGCGGATGAGTTCGCGCCGCTCGGCGAGATAGCCGGCGAAGAAGATGACGAGCGCCAACTTCGCGAACTCGGCCGGCTGGAAGTTCACCGGACCGATGCGCACCCAGATCTGCGCACCGCCCACCGAGCGGCCGAGGCCGGGAACCAACGGCAGCATCAACAGCACTAAGCCGATGACGAACAGCGTCCACTTGTAGCGCGCCAGATCGGTCACCCGCGGCACCAGGATCAGCGTCGCGATGAACGCGGCGATGGCCAGCACACTCCAGGTGGCCTGCAGCGCAGCGAGGCGTTCGGTGAGCCGGGCGATCATCACATAGCCGAGGCCATGCAAGAAGAATGTGAGGGGCAACAGCGTCGGATCCGCACCGCGCGCCAATAACCGCACCGCCAGATGCGCGATGGCCAACAGTCCGAGCAGCAGTCCGAGCAGCGGGCCGATTCGCGCCGGGATCTCGGCATTGGTTCCGAGTGAGGCGAGGGTGTAGGCCGATGCGGTGATGAGACCGGCCATCACCACCAGGGTCAACTCGGTGGATCGGCGTCGCTGGGCCAGCGATGACGCCGCTGCCATCACGACCCCGTTCGGCGGTCGTCTTCGGCCAGTTCGAGCCGTTCGGTGACGAAGCGCTCCGCCGCTGCGAGCGAGTCGAATCTGAACCGATCCTCGACCAACTCGATCGAGCGCTCGTCGAGCGCGTCTCGGATGCGGCCGGTATCGGCACTCACCGTCGGATTGAACCACAGGATCGTCGACGGTTGACCCTTGTAGACCACGACGCGATCGTCATTGTCGAAGTCGACGAAGTACCCACTGCGCGCCCAAGCGGCGAAGATCGCCGAGCCGAATACCAGTACCGCAGCAGCACCGATCCCCAGGATGAACGTCCACAGCCGGCTGCGCCGGCGGGGGCGCGCCGGGGCCGCCGCATCGGTCTCGGCGTTCTCGGTGTCAGCGGAGTCACCGACGGTCTCGCCGTCGACCGCGGTCTCGCCCTCGACCGACTCGGCCGGAGTTGTCTCGTCGTCGGTGTCGCTGTCGTCGATGACGGGGATCTCATCGGTGGACTCGTCCCAACCGGTCGCGACCGGATCGGCCTCGGTGTTGGGCGGTGGTGGTTCAGCACCATCGATGACATCGACCACCACCACGCTGATGTTGTCGTGGCCACCGTTGGCATTCGCGGTGTCCACCAGCGCCCGGGCGGCCTCGGTGGGATCGCTGTGTGAGGTGGCGATCTCCAAGATGTCGTCATCGGGGACCTCGTCGACGAGGCCGTCAGAACACAAGATGTAGCGATCACCGCGATAGAGCTCGACCCGCCATGAATCGACCTCGATCTCCGGTTCGATCCCGAGGGCGCGCGTCACGATGTTGCGGCGGGGATGGGTGCGGGCCTCAGCAGGGGAGATATGGCCGCCGGCGACGAGTTCTTGGACGTAGCTGTGGTCCACGGTCACCTGTTCGAGCACGCCGTGGCGGATGCGATATGTCCGCGAATCACCGACGTTGCCGAGCACCAGGTAGGCATCGTCGTCGGTGTCTTCACCATCAGTGGCACGGCTGATGAGCGCCAGCGCGGTGATGGTGGTGCCCATGCCCTGTTGGTCGGGATCGGTCGCCGATGCGGCGAAGATCTCGCGGTTGGCGTCCTCGATGGCGGCCACCAGCGCATCCGCGGTGGGGTCTGGTTGCGCGAGTGCACTCGAGAGCCTCGACACCGCCAGAGCGCTGGCCACTTCGCCGGCCTGATGTCCGCCCATCCCGTCGGCCACCGCGAACAACTGTCCGTCGGCCCAGAGATGATCCTCGTTGCTGGCGCGAATCTGGCCGGCATCGGTGGCTGCGCCCCAGGCCAATTCGGCCATCACCGCACCTCCACGGTGATCGATCCGAAGTTCAAGGTGTCACCGGGGCTGATCAGGCGGATCCCACCGAAGCGTGCGCCGTTGTGGAATGAACCGTTGGTGGAGTCGAGATCCTCGACCATCGGCTGGTCGTCGAGGACGAAGACCCGGGCATGGCGACCCGAGAGGAACGAGTCATCGGCCATGGCGATGGCACAGTCGTCATGGCGGCCGATGGTGGGCTCATCGGCGATCGGGTGCGATTGGCCGGCCAGGTGTTCTGGCTGAGAGATCACGAGCTTCGTCGCCACCGCACCGCTCGGCGCAGAACCGGTCGCGATGCTGCGATCGGTGCCCGATCGGCCCATCGGCGCGGTGGCTGCACGCGTTGACGTCGACCCGGTTCCCGCTGTCGCCGGCACGTCGGCCCGTCGTGATGTGGGGGCCGCAGCACCCGGTGCCGCCGGGGCGGTGTTGGCCACCTTGGGGACGCGGACCTCGCTCCACACCGCCCACAGCACGCGGGCGAAGAAGACGTAGAGCAGCCCCAGTAGGACGAACTTCATCAGGTCGAGCACCGAATCGGTCACGACGCCTCGAAACGCAGGTTCTGATCTCCGAGGGTGATGATGTCGCCGTCGTTGAGCACCGTCTCGGACATCACCTGAGCACCGTTGAGCAGGGTGCCGTTGGTCGAGCCGAGGTCCACGAGCGCCCAGCGGTTGGCCTGGGGTCGGATCTCGCAGTGGCGGCGGCTGATATTGGGGTCGACCAGGGTGAGTTCGCATTCGCTCGCTCGGCCGATGCGCACGGCGGTGCTGCGCAGTGCATGGCGTTCACCCGATGCCGCCACCACCGACGCCGTCATCGGCACGCCGGGGGTCTGCTTGAGCTGGGAGGCGACCTCGAGGCGGCCGGGCTTCATGTCGTTGTCCACCGCGAGGGTCACGTTGACTTCACCCATGAAGTAGTAGCCCTCGTTGCGGGCATATTCGCGCGCTGCCTCGATCAGCTCGGCCCGCAGCGCGGATTCGATCTGGGCGAACCCGGCGTGGTCGGCCGGGCTCAGGCGCACCTCGAATGCGTTCGGCACCATCCGTCGACCCTTGACATCGACGGTGCGCTGATCGTCCATCTCGCGCAGGATGCGGCGGCCGAGCTCGATCGGTTTCACGGAAGTGCGGGCGCGGGAGGTGAACACACCATCGACCATACGCTCTAGACGGCGTTCGAGTGATTGCATGCCCACAACGAATCCAAGGTTACTTGTCGCGAGGCGGGCCCCGATGGCGTGTCGATGCGGTTCGTGAGCAGCATCCACAGCGCCAGTGCGATGGTGCGGGGCCTGCTGGCGGGGTTGGTCGGCGGCCCAGCGGTTGCTAGCGTTCGGCTTCCACTCGGGCGAGTGGCGGAATGGCAGACGCGCTGGCTTCAGGTGCCAGTGAGGGAAACCTCGTGGGGGTTCAAGTCCCCCCTCGCCCACCATGCGATGTCGCGAGACATCGGAATCGGTCCGAACCCCCATCAGGGTTCGGACCGTGT
>SKFX01000177.1 GCA_007117775.1 Ilumatobacteraceae bacterium | reverse complement strand
GATCCGCAGCTCAGACAGCGACTTCGGGCGCTGCGGCGCGTCGAACGTCTCGATGTGCGCATCGCTGAACTCGAGCACCACCGGTCGCACCATCGCGGTCTGCTGGAGCAGTTCGATGCGGTCCTCGGCGTGCTCTCTGATCGCGGCTATCTCGACCGCACGCAGTGGGCGCTCACCGAGTCCGGAGACCTGCTCGCCTCGATCTTCCACGAGCTGGATCTCCTGGTTACCGAGACCGTACGAGCTGGACTGCTGGACGGAATCAGCCCCGCTGAGGTTGCGATGCTGGTGTCGTGTTTCGTCTATGAACCACGCACCGTCGAGCCCGACACGATGATGTGGTCGCCGTCTGCGATGATCACGGACCGACTCGCGTCGATCGCTTCGCTCTGCGACGATCTGAACGCGGATCAGCGTCGACGAGGCCTCAACGGCCACCGGAGCCCGAACGCGGGCTTCGGTGCGATCGCCTATGCATGGGTATCAGGTGAGTCGCTCATCGATGTGGTGGGTGATGATGAGATCACCGGCGGTGACTTCGTGCGGACGATGAAGATGCTGGTCGACCTCCTCGGGCAGTTGGCCCGTTCAGCTCCGCAGGCCGAGACCCGACGGGCATGTGCGCAAGCGGCGCAGCTGGCGGCTCGCGATGTGGTCACCGAGACATCACTGCGTGCCGAGGCCGCCATCGCGGAGGGCACGTGATCGAACGAGGCCAACCGTGGGGGAGGCAGGTCCCAGCGCCCACAGGGATGCTCGAGATCCACTCCGACGCCGAACTGGCCGATGCGTTGGAGCGCGGTGGCTCCCAGCCACTCCTGCTGTGTGCAGGTGACCTCGCGACCGGTCTCGGGGCCCGCACCACCGCTCGCGACGACGCCTCGACGCCAACTCTTCGAGAACTCCCCATCGATGCACTGCGGGTCCACCTCGACGGTCGCCGCGTCCTGGCGGTGGCCCATATCGTGGCTCGATCGCTCAACTGGTTGCACGGCCCCGTCCTGTTCATCGGCAATACCGGCTTCGTCGGACGGCGCGAAGTGGTCCGACGCGGCCACCCCAATGACGGCCGATTCGAGATCGTCGACATCGACGCAGCGATGGGTGCCCGTCAACGTCTGATGGGTCTGCGCCGGATCGGATCTGGATCGCATCTCGCTCACCCTCTGGTGAAGTCGACACAGGCAACATCGCTGTCACGGGTCCTCGAGCCTCGGATGCGGGTCTGGGTGGACGGTCGCCCGCTGGGACGGGTCAGGGAGCTCCGGGTCGAAATCATCGCTGATGCGGGCACGATCTACCGCTGAGCCGACCCGCAGCGGTCTTTCGGTCGATCATCCACTCACGCGGCCGATTCTGGTCCTACGATGCTGTGCGTGGTCGCCTACGTTCCCGAAGCCTTCAGTGACGACGAGGCCGATATTCTTCGGCGTTATTTCACCAATCTCGACGGCCCGGTGTTCGCGCTCGTCAACTTGCCCGAGGTCGTCAAGGGCGCGCTGTTCGCACGATACAGCCGCAGCTCCAAGAGTCTGAGACGACTGTTCCTCGATGAGTTCGTCGGCGAACTCGACATCGAAGGGGACCACACCATCGACGCGACCATCGGGCTCGATCGCGCCGAACAGCTCTACGAGCGCGTGTTCTTCGAGTACGGCGACGATTCGGTGGCACAGCTCGGAGGGGTGCACCTGGCATGCGAGCAGGCTTCGAACCTCCTGACCAAGATCCTCGAATGGGGACGCTTGATGAGCTACCTCGAACAGAGCACCCGCTATATCGCCTACGATGCCCGACTCGGAGGTCGCTATCGGTACCACCGAGACGCAGCGATCATGGCGAGCCGTCACGCGACCCGCTACGTCGGTGATCTCGATCGGGTGTTCGACGATTACTCCACGGCCCTCGAACAGGTCACCGAGCATGTGCGGCGGACCATCGAACGCGGTCCCGACGACAGCGACTTCATCTTCCGTCAGGCGACACGGGCAAAGGCGCTCGACGCGGTCCGCGGAATGCTGCCAGCGGCGGCGCTGTCCAATGTCGGGATCTATGGCTCTGGCCAAGCCTTCGAAGCGCTGTTGCTGCGGATGCGGTCCCATCCGTTGCCCGAGGCTCAGGTCTACAGCGACCTCATGCTCGCCGAGCTGCGCAAGGTGATCCCCAGCTTCCTGCGGCGTGTCGACATCGCCGAGCGAGGCGGCGAATGGGTCGAATACCTGACCGACACCCGCACCGATACCGCAGCACTCGTCGAGACACTCTTCGGATCGACTCCGGTGGAGGCGGCCGGGGAGGTGACGCTGGTCGATTTCGATCCCGAGGCCGAGGACAAGCTCCTCGCTGCGATCTGCTACTCGCATTCATCGCTGCCTGAATCACAGCTGCTGGAGCGGGTCCGGCGTCTCGGTGTCGACGATCGATTGGCACTGGTGCGCGCCTATGTGGGTGAGCGCCGCAATCGCCGGCACAAGCCCGGGCGGGCCTTCGAGCGGGTCGATTACCGTTTCGATGTGTTATCGGACTACGGAGCTTTCCGTGATCTCCAGCGACACCGGATGCTGACGATCGAGTGGCAACCACTCACCCCGTTCCATGGGTATGTGCATCCAGAACTCGTCTCCGATGCGGGAGCATCAGAGATCTTCGACTCCTCGATGGAGCGGTCTGCGCAGTTGTTTGAGACCCTTGCCGAGGACCTCCCCGAACACGCCTCCTACGCCGTATCGATGGCCTATCGGATTCGCTATGCGATGCAGTTCAATGCCCGGGAGGCGATCCATATGCTCGAGTTGCGCTCCTCGCCTCAGGGCCATCCGGCCTACCGGCGGATCGCGCTCGAGATGCACCGCCAGATCGCAGAGACAGCCGGTCACCATGCGGTCGCTGAGGCGATGTCGTATCTGACCACCGAGGCGCCGGAACTCGAACGCCTCGAGGCCGAGCGGCGTGCCGAATCGCGCCGCAGCGAAGGCCAACCGTCGAGTATGTGACGAGAGTCACATGACAGAAAACACGACAATAGGCGGGAATATTGCATCTGCTTCTAAGATCCGGCGCGGCGAGATCGTGAGAGGGACGTGAACATGGCTGACGATGAGTATGAAGAAGACGGAGAGGACCTCGAGGAAGTCGAGGAAGTCGCTGACGACCTCGTCGTGTCCGATCCCGACGAAGACGAGCTCGACGATGATGACATCGACGGCGAGCTCGTCGACGATGATGACGATGTCGCTGACAACGACGACGAGGACGAGGACGATTCGTCGACTCCGGCGGCCAAGCGCGCCAAGCGAGGCGATGATGACGACGATGACGATGATGAACTCTTATCGCCCGATGATGTGGAGGCTGATCTCGACCGCATCCTGAAAGATCGCATGGTCTCGAGCGGCGACGATGACGATGATGCCGAAGCAGAGGCCGACGAGACACTCGAGCCCGTGAGCGATTCAGGCGAACGCATCGAACCCAAACGCCCCGATGAGCAACTCTGCAACTCGTGTTTCCTGCTGGTTCGCAATACCGCACCGAATTGCCCGGTGGCCGATGACAACTGTCCGATCTTCAGCTGATGGTGCGTCTGCCTTCGACATCGAGCGCTGAAGCGGTGTTGGCCAAAGCCGTTGAGATCGCCGTCTTCGCACCGGTGGGGGCCCTCGAGGTGGCCCGCGTCGAGCTTCCCAAGTTGGCGGCGCGGGGCCGCCAGACGGTCGAGCAGCGGGTGCTGGTGGGTCGTTTCATCGCCACGCTGGTCGCACAGCAGGCGCGTCAGCGTGTGGTGGAGACGATGAGGCCCGGTACGGGGCGCACATCGGAATCGGCGACCCGCCCAGCGGAGGCTGAACCCAGCACCACATCGTCCACGCGCACCGCTCGCGACGAGCCACGACCAGACCACGACGACGCAAACCGTGCCGAGTCGCCAGCTGAGACACGAGATGAGGCCCGGGTTCGCCTGGCAATCGACCACTACGAGAGCTTGTCAGCGACCCAGGTGATCCCACTCCTTGCGGCCCTTGATCCCGACGACCTTGCCGCAATCGAAACGTTCGAGCGCGCGCACCGTAACCGACGGACGGTGCTCGGGCGCATCGAACAGCTCCGGTCACGATGATCGACCCCGTCATCCGCGGTGCCCTGGCCGGTGATCTCGTCCAACTCGCCGAACTCCAAGATATTGCGCGGGCCGATCTCGTGAGCCAACGCGGTGGTATCCGCTGGCTTGAGGAGCACCCGGATCGCCAATGGGAACGCCGACCTGATGACGTGCAGGTGATCGTTGGAGACCTCGATGGTGTCGTGGTCGGCTATCTGGTGCTGATTGTGGTGCCAGAGAGCTCCGTGGCGGTCGTGGACGAGGTCTACGTCGCCGAGTGGGCCCGTGAACTCGGATACGGCGATGGTCTGTTGGCCGCCGCGCTCGAG
>SKFX01000053.1 GCA_007117775.1 Ilumatobacteraceae bacterium | reverse complement strand
TCGACACCACCGCAGCGCGCGCCGCCGCGATCGCCTCGATGCTCCCGAGCGATGATCCGCGTCCGGGACAGTGGACCACGCAGTTCGCCAACCTGTTATCGCCGGCATATTCGAATCTCGCACTGACCGAGGAACTGCGCGCCATCGACACCGAGGCCGACGAGATCACCGACGCGGTCGAACTCCCCGATCCGTTCACCTTCACCCTGACCGGTCGCACCTCAGAGGTGGACCTGCGGATCGTGAACACATCCGAGACACCGCTGTCGGTGGTGCTCGAGCCGGCATCGGCCAAGCTCGCCTTTCCTGAAGGAGCGATCGACACGATCCTCGAACCCGGACTCAACATCGTGCCGATCCCGGTGCAGACCCTCGCCAATGGCACCTTCCCGGTCACGATCACCGCACTCACACCGCTCGGTCCGTCACAGATCGGCGAGACCCTCACCTTGACGGCTCGCGCCAATGCGGTCACCGGTATCGGCCAGGTGCTGACCGTCGGTGCGCTGTTGGTCCTCATGAGCTGGTGGTACAGCCATCTGCGCGGCCGGCGACGCGCCCGACTCGCCGGTGAGACCGATGACGCACCGGGCGATGACACCGATGCCGACAGCGACGATGATCGGGTGCCGACCGGCCGTTCAGATGCCGATGCACCAACCGATACCATCGCGTCTCCATGAGCGAGACCGAACCGACATCACCGACGGTGAACGCTGCGAACGGGGTCCGTATCGTCACCGACTCGGCCTGTGATCTGCCCGATGATGTGGTCCGCGCCCACCACATCTCGGTGGTCCCGCTGACGATCCGGTTCGGCACCGAGGAGTTCGTCGACCGACTCGAGCTGTCGACGGCACAGTTCTGGGCGCGCTGCGCCGTCGAGCCCGATCTCCCCGAGACCGCAGCACCACCGCCGGGCGCCTTCGAGACCGTCTATCGCGACCTGATCGCCGATGGTGCCACCGGCATCGTGGTCATCTCGTTATCGGGTGCGTTATCCGCCACACTGCAGAGCGCGCAGCTCGCGGCGCGCACGGTCGCCGAGGACCCCTCGGTGGCCGAGACACCGATCATGTGCGTGGATTCGCGCACGATCACCCTCGGCCTCGGCACGATCGTTGTGGCCTGCGCCGAACTCGCCGCCAACGGTGCCGAATGCGCCGAGGTGGCCGCCTTGGCCGAGTCGCTGTCGATACGCACGCGCGTCATCGGTGCCCTCGACACCCTCGAGAACTTGAAGAAGGGCGGCCGGATCGGCAACGCCAAGGCGCTGCTCGCGAGTGCGTTGTCGATCAAGCCGATCATCGAGGTGGTCGATGGTGTGGTCGAACAGGCCGGACGCCAGCGGACCCGCTCCAAGGCGCTCGCACTGCTCGTGGAACGCGTCCGCGCCTATGAGGGACGGATCGAGCATCTGTCGGTCCTGCATGCAGACTGCAGTGATGTCGATGACTTCGTGACCATGGTGGAACCGCTGGCGGCGAACTCGATCATGGTTGGCGAGATCGGCCCCGTCATCGGCACGCATGCCGGTCGCGGCACGATCGGTGTCGCATTCCATGAAGTTCAGTGACACGGGCCAGTGACACGACCCGGGACACAGCCCAGTGACGACATCGACCGGGGCGGTGGTGATGACGAAGATCGCTCACGGCGCGGATCGATCGCCGACGAGTGATTGCCGGTATCGAACACCGCGTCACCACTAGCGTTGGCCCTGATCATGCCCTCGCACGCCATGCCGCCCTCGGCGCCGTCTCCCGGTGCCCGAGATCAGACCCCACCTGATCTCGAACCGGTACTGCTCGCGAGTCGCTATCAGCTCGACCGGCGCATCGGCCAAGGCGGGATGTCAGAGGTCTGGTTGGCCACGGATCTGCAGCTCGACCGACGGGTCGCAGTGAAGTGGTTGAAGCCGTCCCTGGCCACCGACGCGGTCGTCGCAGAACGATTCCGACGCGAGGCGGTGGCCGTTGCGCGGCTGAACCATCCCAATATCGTCGCCGTCCACGACGTGTTCGAACACGACGGCCGCCAGGCCGTCGTGATGCAACTCGTCGACGGGCGCAGTCTGCGCCAACTGCTCGACACACAACGGCGCCTCGGACCCGAGTTGACCATCCATATCGGCGCCGCGGTTGCCAGTGCCCTCGACGAGGCGCACCGCGCCGGATTCGTGCACCGTGACGTGAAGCCCGGGAACATCATGTTGACCTCCGACGGCCGGGTGCTGTTGACCGATTTCGGCATCGCCAAGGGTCTGGATGCCACCACCGACGACCTGACGAGCGACAACGTCATGATGGGCACCGCCAAGTACCTGTCCCCAGAACAGGTCCGCGGCAAGAAACTCGACGGTCGCGCCGACCTGTACTCGCTCGGCCTCGTGCTCTACGAATGTCTCGCCGGCCGGGTCCCGTTCCAAGGTGAGAGCGACGCCGATACGGCCCTGGCCCGTCTGCAGCGCGATCCCACCGACCTCGGTCGGCTGCGCCCGACCCTGCCACCGGGTCTCGTCGATCTCGTCCACGAGACGCTGTCGCGCAATCCGGCGCATCGCCCCGAATCGGGTGCGGCGCTGCGGTCGCGGTTGCTGGCGGTGGACACCGCGCTGCCGCGGATCGACAACACACCGTCCAAACCGACGCGCCGTCTGCTCGGCGGGGCCCGCTCGGCACTGCCCACCCAGACCGGCGATGCGAACCCGGCAGCCGCCGACGCGCCGCCACAGGCCATTCCCGGTGAGCCGACCATCGGCACTGACGCCGAGATGCGCAATCGGGTGCGTGATGCGATCAGCGGTGTCAGCGGCGGCGATGCCCGAGCGACGAGCGACCCCACCCCGGCACGAGCCGCCTCGGGCGATACCGAGACCATCGTGGCGCACCGCTCCGGCGGTGGTCGCGGTGCTGAGCGCACTGCGCCCGACCACGACGGCTATCTCGATGATCACGATGTCAGTGACGACCTTGTATCTGCGCCGCTGCATCGCAGCGGGCGCGGATCGCTGGTGGTCATCGCCGCACTGTTGGCAACCGCAGCGGTGGTGATGGCGTTGATCTGGAGCGGCCTGAACGGCGACGACTCGAACGGTGGCGGTCTGTTCGACACCGGCGTTGAGGAGACGCCCGAGGTCGCAGAACCATCAGACGAAGCCATCGAGCCCGAACTGACATTGCCCGAGGTGGAGTCGGGATCGGCCACGATCGCGTCGGTTGCGGCCTGGGATCCCTTCGGCGATGGCTCGGGCGAGAACGACCAACTGGCATCACTGGCGCTCGTGGGTGCCAATCCGGCCGGCGGCTGGCCGACACTGTGCTACGGATCGCAGTACTTCGGCGCCAAGGACGGTGTCGGCCTCGTGGCGACACTGACCGGCCCGACCTCGGGAACCGTGAGCGTGGAATCGTTCACCGCCCCGTTCTGGCTCGAGTTCTACGCGTCATCCGATGAGGTCGCACCCGACAGCCTCGCCGGATGGGGCGAGTCGATCAGCGGGACCGTGTACCGCGAGGACACCGCCGTGGTGGATTCGTCGATTCCTGGTGGCACCCGCCATGTGCTGGTGTGGTTGCGCGAAGTCGGTGAGGATGAGGCGTGCAGCACGACGAACCCGTATCGCGGCCGCCTCGGGAACCTGCAACTCGCCAGATGACCCCCACCTTCGATCCGGCATCGGGCGATGCTGCGTTGGTGGATGCGGCCCAGGCCGGTGACCGGATGGCCATGGAGCAGTTGCTGGCGCGCCATTACGACCGGATCCACGCGATCTGCCGACGGATCACCGCGAACGCCGCCGATGCCGACGATGCCGCTCAGGAGACCCTGATCAAGATCGTTCGCTCGCTCGACAGCTTCGACCACCGCTCCAGTGTCAGCACCTGGATCCATCGCATCGCCACCAACACCGCCCTCGATGAGATCCGCAGACGCAAGCGCCGACCGGCGCTGTCAGCGGTGGCCGATCCCGGATCGCAGACCGAGCGCGTCGATGAGCGGGCGACCGCCGAGATCGAGGGATTCGCCGGCCAGGTGATCCTCGACGAGGCCATCGCACAGCTCCCCGACGACCAGCGCGCCGCGGTGGTGCTGCGCGATGCGATCGGCCTCGACTACCAACAGATCGCCGAGGTGCTCGATATCGCCCCGGGAACCGTCAAATCACGGATCTCACGGGCACGACAGCGTCTGATGGCAGACCTCGGCACCCGCCTCGAGACCGGGATCGACACCGGTGCGGGTTCGGCACCGGGTGGCGGTGGGAACCAAACCGACGATGGCGAGCGTCTAAGCACATCGCCGAACGATGAGCGCGCTGACCATGGTCACCATGCCGATGGTGACACGGTGCGAGCAGACGGATCAGACGACGAGATGAGAGTGCACGATGATGAAACCTGAGGACCCTGATCGACCGCCAGCCGGCGCCGATACCGGGTCTGATGACACCGG
>SKFX01000058.1 GCA_007117775.1 Ilumatobacteraceae bacterium | reverse complement strand
TCACTGCCCGGGTCACTGCCCGGGTCACTGCCCGGGTCATGGCCATCGACCATGGTGTCGGTCTCATCGACCTCGTCGGTGAATACATCTGGCGGCGTGACGCCCGGATCGACATCGGTCTCTGAGGCATCGCCGACTCCAGTTCCGGCTCCATCGCCGATGCCATTGCGGGGTCCGGGTTCGGCATCGGATGGCGCTTCGCCGGCGAGTTCATCGGGGAGCAGGCCGACGGCCGATGCCTGGCCGGGAGGCTGGGTGAGGCCGATCGGATCGGATTCCTCGGGGACGATCAGTGCGTTGACGACCAGTCGTTGCGATGACGAGAACACCGGATGGCAGGTGACGAGGGTGAGGTTGGCGATCTCGGGCACGGTGGTGTTCACGACGTGGTAGTCGCTCGGTTCCACGACCATCGAGTCGGTCACCTCGTAGACGAAGCGCCCGGCCGGGGTGGTGGCGATCATCTGATCACCGGGTTCGAGTCGGTCGATCGCACGGAACGGCTGGCCATAGGTGGTCCGATGCCCGGCCACCGAGGCCCGACCGAATTGGCCCGGCAGCGGTGTCTCGGGGAAATGGCCCGGGCCGAGTTTCAGCTCTGGCACCCCGACGCCGGCGACGATGATCTCATCGATGCCGAGACTCGGGATCTCGAGCCGGGCCACGGGTTCGCCGGCCTCGAACGGTCCGAGGCCCTGATCGACAGCTGTGTCGGGGCCACCGGGAGCTTCATCGTCGCTGGTCGCAGCGTCGGGCCCATCGATCGGTGGTTGGACGCTGTCGGTGCCGTCCGTTGTGGGGTCGGCGGTCGCCGGGGTGGTCTCGAGGAGCTGATCGAACTGAGCGGACAACTCCCGTTGGGCTCGAGCGGTTTCGAGGCCGGTACCCCACAGCAGATAGGCGATGAAGCCGAACATCAGCACACCGGCGGCGATCAGCACCCGGCCCATCGCTCCGACCAGATAGCGCCAGTTCGAACGCTCGGGCGGATGCTCCCATTTGGCGAGGCGCCGCGCCCGCCGACGTTCCCGGCGGGTCATCACGGCCGTGGACCCCTCGTGAGGACCTGTCGGGGTGTCCGGTGGCGCGATCGTCACGGTGCCACGCTACCGGTGACGCCCTCGCACAAACCGGCAGCTCAGCGTTAGCGTTCTGCGGCGAGATGTCCGCGTCGAAGCCAACAGGTGCCGAGTCGACCCCGGTGGTGGACCTCGACGGCGTCGTCGCCGTCCTGGGTTCCTATCCGGTGCTGGCGGGGGCGTCGCTGCAGGTCCACTCCGGCGAGATTGTCGTGGTCCGCGGCGCCAACGGTGCCGGTAAGTCCTCGTTGTTGCGGCTGTGTGCCGGGCTGTTGCCGGTGACCCGGGGGCGCGCCAGCGTCTGTGGGGTCGACCTCGTCGCCGATCGCCGATCTGTTGCGACCGCCGTCGGCCTGCTCGGTCATTCCAACGGTCTCTACGGTGATCTCAGCGTTGCGGAGAACATCGAGTTCCGTGCCGGTCTCGTCGGCGCCACCGCCGATGAGATCCGCGCCGCCATGGCGCGCCTCGGCGTCGACGGCCGCCTCGCCGATGTTCCGGCACGGCGTCTGTCAGCGGGCCAGCGTCGCCGGACCGCGCTGACCTGTCTGGTGGTGCGCCGGGCACAGTTGTGGTTGCTCGACGAACCCCATGCCGGTCTCGACACCGCCGGGCGCGATGTCATCGATTCGGTCATCAACGACGCCGCCCGCTCGGGTGCCACGGTGCTGGTGGCCAGCCATGAACATGAACGCTCGGAGCGCCTCGCGACGCGCACCGTGGAGATCCGCGGTGGTGGGATCTTCGCCGCCGATGGGCGACCCGATCAGGCTGGGAACACCGGTGATGCGGGGGAGCGGCCATGATCCGCTGGCGCCATGCGATGATGATCGCCCGCAAGGACCTCTTGGTCGAATGGCGGAGCCGGATCGCCACCAATCAGGTGCTGCCATTCGCGCTCGTCACCATGGTGCTGTTCGCGTTCGCACTCGATTCTGAGAGCGTGCTGCAACGCGTCGCTCCCGGTCTGGTGTGGTTGGCGGTGATGCTGTCGATGCTGGTGCTGGTCCAGCGCGCCGCATCGCTCGAGACCGAGGACCAGGCCCTCGATGCGCTCAGGATCAGCGGGGTGGATCCGACCTCGGTGTTCTGGGGCAAATCGATCGCCCTGTTGGCGCAGTTGCTGGTGCTCGAGGTGGTGCTCGTGGCTGCTGCGGTCGTGCTCTACCGGGCCGATGTGCCCGCCGGAGGCATCGTGCTGTTGGTCACGTCGATGCTCACCGCTACCGCAGGTGTCGCGTTCGTGGGTACGCTCTATGGCGGACTCGCCGCCGGGATCTCGGGCCGGGAGACACTGCTCCCACTGCTCGTGCTGCCGGTGGTGGCGCCCGTTCTGATCGGAGCGACGCGAGCACTGGAATCAGCGCTCGGCACCGCCGGAGCGGTGACGTCGGAGGGCTGGCCCTGGGTGGGCCTGCTCGCCGTCTTCACCGTCACCTACGGTGTCGCAGGTTCGCTGGCCTATGGCCCGCTGACCGAAGATTGACGACAACTCACGGAGACCGGAGATGACCCAGACCACCGAGGTGACCAGCCCGCAGAGTGAGCCGACGGCGACGGTGAGCGGCACCGGTACCGTCGCGACCCGCATCATCGGGATCGCAGCGCTCATCGCGACGGCGTGGCTGGTGGCATTCGGCCTCGGGTTCTCACCGGCGGACCGCGACCAGGACGAGTCGGTGCGGATCATGTACGTCCACGTCCCGTCGATCTGGGTGGCCTATGTGGCCTTCGTGGTGACCGCGGCGGCGTCTGGCGGCTATCTGTTCTCCAAGCGGCATTCGCTCGGATTCGACCGGGTGGCCGGTGCGAGCGCCGAGATCGGCGCACTGTTCGTGGCCGTCACCTTGGTGTCGGGGATGCTGTGGGGTCGGCTCACCTGGGGTGTGTTCTGGCAGTGGGATGCCCGCCTGACGACCACGGCGCTGCTGTTCGTGACCTATATCGGCTATCTGGCGGTGCGTCGCCTCGGTGGTGACCACCATCAGCGGGCCCGACGTTCAGCGGTGATCGGCCTGCCGGCGGTGCTGTTGATCCCGCTGGTGCACTGGAGCGTGGTGCTGTGGCGCAGCCTGCACCAGGAGGCCACCGTGCTGCGGCCTGACGGCCAGGTGTCGATGGGCGGCCTCATGTTGTTCAGCCTGTTCGTCGGTGTGGTGGCGTTCAGCCTGATCTATCTGTGGCTGGTGATTCACCGGTCGCGTGTCGCAGCGCTGGCCGATTTCGCCGATGACCGCCTGCTGGCCGATGCGCTGGTGGCGCGACGCCATGAGGGCGGTGCCGATACCGATTCGAATCACGTCGATATGAGTCAGACCGCAGACATCAACGATGTACAGCACCCGGGAGGGGAGCGATGAACGACGCCGGTTTCATCTTCGGTAGCTACGCCGTCACCTTCGGGGCGATCGCGCTGTTCGCTCTGGCGACCATCAGGAGAGGACGGACACTGTCCGCACAGGTTCCCGACGAGGAGAAATACTGGACATGAACATCCCAGAGCCCCCCGTATCTGGTTCTCAGCCCACCACCCCCACGACCGCCACGACCACGACCGACGGAGCCGACCTCGCACCGCGGTCGCTGAAGGGCCGTCGATCGGGCCGCCGTCGGATCCTGCCGGCGCTGCTGCTCGGTGGCGTGATCGTCGCCGGTGGGGTGATCGTCACACAGTTCCTCACCTCGGCGGTCGACTACTACTGCAATGTCGATGAGGTGGGTGTGCGCAACGGCTGCGACTACGACCGGCGGCTGCGCGTCCAGGGCACCGTCGATGCCGGTTCGGTCGCTCTCGAGCGTGGTGTGACCACCTTCAGCATCTCGTTCAACGACACCAAGGTCCCGGTGCGCTACGACGGTGAGCCCGGTGGGATCTTCAAAGAGTGCATCCCCGTGGTGGTCCACGGCGCCTTCGACGATGCGACCTTCGTCGGCGACCGCGTCGAGGTGAAGCACTCCAATGAGTACGTGGAAGTGAACTCGGATCGTCTCGACGACAGCGAGTACGAGGGCGAGGACTGCGAACCGGGGATGGTGTGATCCTCGCCGCGAGCTTGAACTCAGCACTCGGCAGCGCCGGTCTGCTGTTGATGCTGGCTGCGACGACCTTCGGGGCGTTCTCGACCGCATGGGCGGTGATCGTCGGGAACCGTCGGGTGCTGCGTCAGGCACCGGTGTATGCCGGCCTCGCATTCGCCGGGGCGGTGCTCGCCACCGTCATGATGCAGCGCGCCCTGATCACCCGTGACTTCTCGATCGCCTATGTACAGCAGGTCGGCGCCACCACAACACCGGCGTTGTACAACATCGCGGCGATGTGGAGTGCCCTCGAGGGGTCGATCCTGCTGTGGGTGCTGGTGCTGGCGTTGTTCACCGCTGCGGTGGCCTGGCGCTTCCACCGCCGCCGCGACGACCCCCTCGTCGGGTGGGCGATGGTGGTGATGTTCGCCATCTCGGCGTTCTTCGCGTTCGTCTCATTCGGGCCGGCGTCACCATTCGCGGCCGGCCCACCAGTGCCGGTGGGTTTCGATGGTCCGGGTCCCAATCCGCTGTTGCAGAACCACATCTTGGTGATGTTCCATCCGCCGATCCTGTATCTCGGTTATGTCGGCTTCACCGTGCCGTTCGCCTTCGCCATCGCGGCGCTGATCACCGGGCGCGTCGGTGAGGGATGGCTGATGGAGACGCGGCGCTGGGCGCTGTTCTCCTGGGCGTTCTTGACCATCGGCATCCTGCTCGGCGGGTGGTGGAGCTATGAGGTCCTCGGCTGGGGCGGGGTATGGGCCTGGGACCCGGTCGAGAACGCCAGTCTGATGCCGTGGTTGACGGCGACGGCCTATATCCACTCGGTGCTCGTCCAGGAGCGCCGCGGTATGTTGCGGGTCTGGAACCTGAGTCTGTTGGTGGCGACGTTCGCGCTGACGATCCTGGGAACCTTCATCACCCGGTCCGGGATCATCAACAGCGTGCACGCCTTCGGTGCCGGCGATGTCGAGGGCTATCTGCTCGGATTGTTCTTCGTCGTGGTCGTGGTCTCACTCGCGTTGATCGCATGGCGCGGAGATCGGCTGCGATCGCCCGGGGCCATCGATTCGCCCATCTCGCGCGAGGGCGCGTTCTTGGCCAACAACCTGTTATTCACTGTGTTCGCCTTCATCATCTTGTTGGGGACCCTGTTCCCGTTGTTCATCGAGTTGATCCAGGAGCGCCGCACCGTCGTCGGTGGACCCTATTTCGATCGGCTGTCGATGCCGCTCGGCATGCTGATGCTGTTCTTGATGGGTGTCGCGCCGGTGCTGCCGTGGCGCAAGGCATCGGGGGAGTTGCTGCGTCAGCGGCTGTATTGGCCGGCATGGGCCGGTGTGGCGGCGCTCGCGATCGCGGTGATCTCAGGCGCCGAGGGCTGGGCGCCCTTGGCGGCGTTCGCCCTGGCCGGATTCGCCGCTGGTTCGGCACTGCGCCAATTGGTGCTCGCCACCAGGCGTCAGGGGTGGCGAGGGTTCGTCGGACGGGCCAACGGTGGGATGGTGGTCCATCTCGGTGTGATCATGATCGCGGTCGGCTTGGCGGCGTCGAACTCATACACGCAGTCGGCCACGATCCCACTCACGGTCGGCGTCGAGCAGTCATGGGCCGGTCACACCTTCGAGTTGGTGCGGGTGTCTGAGACCGTCGATCAGCGCGCCAGTGTGGTCAAAGCCGAGGTGCTCCTCGACGGTCGCCGGGTGTATGAACCGGCGATCACGAAATATCTCAAGCTCGGCCAGGACATCGGCACGCCGAGCGTCAGGACCGGTTTCACCTCCGATGTGTACCTGACACTCGACGGGACGCTGCGCCCCAGTCCGGGTGACACCTCGGTCACACTGCGGGTGTTCGTGAAGCCGATGATCATGTGGTTGTGGATCGGTGGTGGCCTGATGGCGTTCGGCACCCTGCTCGCCGCATTCCCGAACCGTTGGCACCGGCGTCCGACCGATCCGGTGTCGGCACCGATCGAGCGGTCCCCGTCGGCTCCGGTGCGATGAAACGCGTCGCCCCACTGATCGTCGCCGCCGTGGCGGTGGTGATGGCCGGATTGTTCGTGATGTTGGCCTCGGCTGACCCGGCGCGCAACCGTGTTGCGGCCACACCGCTGCTCGACCGGCCCGCACCCGATGCCGTCGGGGAACTCGCCGATGGCACACCGTTCGATCTCGCCCGTCGCAAGGGGTCATGGGTGGTGGTCAACTTCTTCACCTCGACGTGCATCCCGTGCCAGCGCGAGCACCCCGAATTGGTCGCGTTCGTGGAGCAGCAGCGGGCACTCGATCTGAACGGTGCCGAGTTCTACACGATCGTCGTCGATGACGATCGCGAGGCGGTGGAGCGATTCTTCGAGATCGAAGGTGGTGACTGGCCGATCGTCTATGACTCCGACGGCCGGTTCGCTGTCGCCTTCGGAGTGGCCCAGGTCCCTGAGACCTGGATCATCGATCCGAACGGGTTCGTGCGCGGTCGGCTCATCTCTGAGGTGACCGCAGAATTCCTCAGTCAGCAGCTGCAGTTCCTGCGCGAGGGGATATGAGTCCGGCTCGGTCCCTGAACCGTTCGGTGAAGTCGCTCGCCGGCTGGGGGTTGGTACTGGCGACGTTGGTGGTGCTGATGGCTGTCGGGGTCACCCGTGAACCGGCACCGCGCACCTCTGGTGATCGCATCGACGAGATCTCCAAACGGATCGCCTGTCCGACCTGTGACGGTGAGAGCGTGTACGAGTCGCGCGCCACCGCATCGGAGAACATCCGTGCCGAGATCACCGCCCAGGTGAACTCGGGCAATCGGACCGACGACCAGATCATCGAGTTCCTCGCTGATCGTTTCGGCGGTCAGGTGCTGTTGGTGCCGCGCGCCACCGGTGTGGAGGCGCTCGCCTGGGCGATCCCGGTGGCGGTGGCCATCGTGGCCATCGCCGGGCTCTTCGTGGTGTTCCGACGGTGGCGTCGAGAGAGCGTCGCAGCGGCCACCGATGCCGACCGTGAACTCGTGGATGAGGCACTCGCCGCTCAGCGTCCCCCAGCCGATCTGGACTCGGTGTTCGATGGGTCGCCGACTGCGTCGGGCAGTGGCGAACCGGCCGCTGTCGCCGGAGCTGATGGTCGTCGGGACGATGATCGCGATGATGGTCACGGCGAGGGTGAGGGACGATGATCGATCCCGATCGCCTCGCCGCGCTCGAGGAGGAACGCGATCATCTGCTGCGATCGATCGAGGACCTCGAGGCCGAGCGCGCCGCGGGTGATATCGACGAGATCGACTATGAGGGCCTGCGCGATGCCTATACAGCGCGCGCCGCTGAGGTGCTCCGTGCCATCTCTGAGGGTCGCGCCAGCCGGCGTCGCACCGTCGAGCGAGATTGGCCGCGCACGCTGGCGCTGTGGGCGGTGGTGGCTGCGCTCGCGATCGGCCTCGGCGTGTTCGTGGCCCGCTCATCGGGCCAACGCCTCCCCGGTCAAGAGCTCACCGGTGGTCTGCCCGGAGACATCTCAGCCACCCTGGTGGAGGCCCGTCAGCTCCTCGGGGTCGATCCGGCCCGTTCCCAGGCGCTCTACACCGAGGTGCTCGCGCAGCGTCCCCGACATCCCGAGGCGCTCGCCTATTCGGGCTGGCTGTTGGCGATCAATTCCGCCGAGGCCAGCGATGAGGTCCGCGAACTCGCCCTCGACACCGCCCGGCGCGCCCTCGAGGACTCCATCGAAGCCGACCCGCAGTATGCGGACCCGCATTGCTTCTTGGCGATCATCTCGGCCAATTTCGACCCCGATAGCAGCACCGATGAGACCCGGCAGTGGGTGGAGGGCTGTCTGGATCGTTCACCGCCCAATGAGCTGCGCGGTCTGGTGGCGGCACTGGTCCCCGGTGTCGACGAGGCTGCCGATCGCTGAGACGGCCAGACCGGCCCATCGAGAACGATCCATCGAGACCGGTCATCGAGAACGAAGGCGTCGGGGCGTCAACGGCCCGGCGGCGGCCACACGCGGGCGGTGGTGTAGCGGCCGGATTTCTTGCGCCTGATCACCCAGGTCGAGGCTTTGCGCCAATCCGGTGTCGAGCGCACTTCGAGGCCGCGGCGGACCAGCGCATCGAGCAGTGCGGGGATCACGTCGCCGTGACTGCACAGCACCGATCCGTCATCGAGTTCGTCGAGCAGTTCGAGTGATCGCTCGAAGGCCACTCCTTCGGTGATGCGCTCATCGACACCGATCTCGACCCCGAGGCGCTCGGCGAGGGGTTCGAGGGTCTGCACACAGCGCATATAGGGGCTTGAGACCAGTGTCGTCGGGTGTTCGGCCTCGAGGCGATCAGCGAGCGATCGGGCCTGTTTCCATCCGGCGGTGCTGAGCGGGCGCAGTTGGTCGTCATCGGACCAGCCGCGGCGCTCACCGGCCTTCGCATGGCGGACCAGATAGAGCGCCACGGGTCGTCACTCCCCAGTGAAGGCCCGATGCCGTGGGGTGAGGCTGCGGACGATCAGGATCCAACATGCGGCGGCCACCACGCTGGCGGCGCTGAGCAGGGTGGTGAGCGTCGCCTGATCCACGAGTTGTTCGGCGAGGGACTCGACGGAGGTATCGAGGGAGAGGGCCCCCGATGTCACGGTTGGGGCGAAGAACGCCAGCAGGGGAACGAGGCCGAACATCACCCACCACAGTGTGATGACCCCGGGCACGGCAGACATCTTCCACTCCTGGTGCTGTGGGCCCCATCTCACCTCGGGATCCGATGCCCGCCACATCTCGCGCAGCATCAGGAACGGGATCAGGTACAGCACCAGGGGCGGGACGAACCAGCCACCGATCGTCCAGCCCGGGCCCCAACGGGTGTCACGGCCCAATGAGCGCAGGTTGCGGGCCATGCGGAACAACCAGATGATCGACAGCGTCGCCAGCACCAGTTGGCCGATGCCGAAGAGCACCTGGATCAGCGCGGCCGGACCGAATGCGGTGAGGAATGCGTCCTCTTCGATCTCACCGTCGAGGAAGCGTCGGGCATCGCCGATCACCGTCCACTGCAGCACTTGGCCGGCGACGATGAGCGCGATCAGTACCGCGGTCACCACCACCGTGGCCGTCGACAGCCCGCCGACCCGGTAGAGCCGACCGGCGGTGCGGGCATCGTCGGGATCCAGATACTCGCCGGCCTCGGGTCGTCGCGGCGGCTCAGGCGGTGGTGGCGGAGGCGGGATATCGCTCACGGGATCGAAGGCTAGTGGCTGTGGGTTCTGAGCGGGTCAGGCGTACCCCAACTCGTCGAGGCGGTCATCGTCGATCCCAGCCACATGGGCGACTTCGTGCAGTACGGTCACCGCCACCTCATGGCGCAGATCGTCGAGGCCGTCACAGATCTCGCACAGCGCGAGTCGATACAGGGTGACCACATCGGGGCCTTCGCCACCGGTGCGTTCGGTATGGGGGACCCCCTCGTAGAGACCGAGCAGATCCGGCTCATCGAGGGATCGGTCCCGGATCTTGACCACGACATTGTCGAGGACCCCGGCGAGCTCATCGGGGATCAGATCCAAGGCATCGGCGACGAGTTCGGAGAACTCGGTGCGGCTCAGCGGCTCCACTGCGACCCACTCTCGACATGATGACGATCAGCGATGGCGGGCGCGTCGGGCATCGGGTCGAGCTGCAATGGCTCAGATGATCTTGAGCTGCGGGCTGAAGACCTTGGTGGGCTTGAGCTCCACGGCGATGCGCCCGGCGATCCGGTGGAAGACCTGGGCGGCCTCGCTGTCAGGGTCAACCGCCGTGATCGGCCGGCCCTCATCACCGCCCTCGCGCAATGCGGGGACGAGGGGCAGCTGGCCGAGCAGTGGGACGTCGAGTTCGTCCGCCAGTGAGGCTCCACCGCCGGATCCGAACAGTTCGTAGCGTTTGGCGTCATCGCCGGTGAACCATGACATGTTCTCGATGATGCCGCGCACCGGCAGATTGACCTTGGCGGCCATCGCTGCGGACAGGCGCGCCACCTTCTGGGCTGCGGGCTGCGGTGTGGTCACCACATAGACCTCGCCACGTGGCAGGTACTGGCTCAGGCTGAGGGCGATATCGCCGGTTCCCGGCGGCATGTCCACCAACAGAAAGTCGGGTTCGTCCCAGAAGACATCGGTGAGGAACTGTTCGAGGGCTTTGTGCAGCATCGGGCCGCGCCAGATGACCGCTTCATTCGCCGGGACGAAATAGCCGATCGAGATACAGCGCACCCCCCACTGTTCGGGGGGCAGCAGCATCTGGTCGATGACCACCGGATCGCGATCGGTCCCGAGCATGCGCGGGATCGAGTAGCCGTAGATGTCGGCGTCGACGACACCCACCGAATAGCCCTGCGCGGCGAGGGCCACGGCGAGGTTGGTGGTGACACTGGACTTGCCGACACCGCCCTTGCCCGAGGCGATCAACAGCGGCCGGGTACGCGATCCGGCATCGGAGAACGGGATGGCACGACCCTCGGAGTGTCCGTGGGCGGCGGTGCTTCCGGCGGTCGCCGCCGGGTCACCGTGGAGGCGGCGGCGCAACTCGGCACGGTCCTCATCGGTCATGACGGTGAATTCGAGGTCGACACCAGCCACCTCGGGCAGCGGCTCGAGCGCGGAGACGACCCGGTTCTGGATCTCGGCGCGCAACGGACAGCCCGCCACGGTGAGTGCGATCAGCACCCCGACACGGCCGTCGCTGCCGATCTCGACATTGCGCAACATCCCCAGATCGACGATCGAGCGGTGCAGTTCGGGATCCTCGACGGGACGCAGGGCCTCGGTGACGGTCTCGGTGGTGATGGCCATGGTCCCAGTCTGCATCCGGGCGACCGAATTTGCACTATCCGCGTAGTAGAATCATGCCATGTCTGTGGGGAGTGAGACCTCCTTCACCTCGACGGTGTCGGCGATCACCGATGCGTTCGGGGATCCGACCCGCCGGAGGGTCTATCTGTTCGTGCGCACCCGCGCCGGCGAACCCGGCTCGGTCGGGATCACCGCGTCCGAGGTGGCCACAGAGGTCGGCGTACATCCCAATGTCGCCCGCCACCATCTCGACAAACTCGCAGCCGGTGGCTATCTCGAGGTGTCGTCGGCAAAGGTGCCCGGCGGCGGGGCGGGCCGGCCCTCCAAGCGTTATCGCATCGTCGCTGACGGCCTCGACGATGTCCCGGTGCACGCAGATGATCTGGTGCTGTCATTGCTCGGCCGGGTGCTCGACCGGCTCGACGCAGCTGAGGCCGAACAACTCGCCGAAGAGGTCGGCGCCGAATACGGCCGCGCCATTGCGAGCGGCCTCAACGGCGATCAGATGGCATCGGGCCAGCGGTCGCTGCGCTCGGCCATCCAGACCGTGGCCGACGCCCTCAGCGCCCACGGCTTCGCGGCGCATGCCGAACGCCGCAACGACAGTCTGCGCATCATCAACCATCACTGTCCCTTCGGTGATGTGGCCACCGAGCATCCGGTGATCTGTGCGGTGGACCGCGGAATGGTGCGCGGCATGTTGGGTGAGTTGACGCCGACCAGCGATGACGATGCGGTGGTGACCGGCTCGACGATCGCTGCCGGAGACACCTTCTGCACCACCGAGGTGCGCATCGGTGCAGCCGGCTGAACCACGTCCAGCCGACGGATTCGGTGTCGCGGTGCGGTACCGTTCCACGGGTGGATATTCGTATCGGTGTCACCCAAGCCCCCCGTGAACTGACCGTCGAACTCGACGATGATGCCGCCGAGGAGGCGACCGGAGCCATCGAGGCGGCCCTCGCGGGCGCCACCGACGTGCTCTGGTTGACCGATCGGCGCGGCCGTCGCCTGGCGGTGCCGGCGGCCAAGATCGCCTATGTCGAGCTCGGCTCCCCCGCGGGCGATCGACGTATCGGCTTCGGAGGCTGATCTGGTCCATCTCCTCGATCGGCGGCTGATTTTCGTCACCGGCAAAGGTGGCGTCGGCAAGACCTCGATCGCGGCCGCCATCGCCGATATCGCAGTGCGCGACGGCGCCCGAGTGCTGCTCGTGGAGATGGACGCCAAGGGCGCACTCTCCACCGCGGTCGAGACCGGTCCGTTGACCTTCGAGGCCCGCGAGGTCCGCAGCGGGCTGTGGGCGATGGCGATGAACACCGAGGATGCGCTGCGTGAATATCTTCGCCTGTTCGTGCGCGTCCCCCTGCTCGGCCGCATCGGGCCTCTGGCGCGCACCTTCGATTTCCTCGCCGATGCCGCACCCGGCGTCAAGGAGATCCTCGCGATCGGCAAGATCTGTTATGAGGTCAAAGAGCGCAACTATGACCTCGTGGTCGTCGATACCGAGGCCACCGGCCATATCGTCGCCCAGATCGGTGCACCGTCGGTGATCCGCGAGATGATCCAGATGGGATTGGTCCGCGACCAGACCCAGTGGATGCTCGATGTGTTGAACGACCCCGCGATCACCGCGGTCGCGGCGGTCACCACCCCTGAGGAGATGCCGGTGGTCGAAACGCTCGAGTTGATCACAGCACTCGGTGAACGCACCGGTGTCGAGGTCTCGACCGTGGTGGCCAACCGCGTGCTGCCGGCGATCTTCGACCGGGCCCGCCTCGGGGTCTTCGAGCGTCTCGGCGAGGCCGATGATCTCTTGCGGACAGCTGCGGGACCGTCGGCATCGGTGGTGATCGAGGCCGTCGGTGCAGCCGAGGCCAGACGGCGCGTCGGCGCCGAACATCTCGAAGCGCTGCGCGCCGGATTGCCGGCATCGATCGAGACGATCTACGCGCCCGAGTTGATGACGCGTGCCACGGGCCGCCGGGTGGTGGCGCTCCTCGCCGATGCCCTCGCCGCTGAACTCGATCGCGGGGGGTCGGCATGAGTCGGGCCCGCCGGAGTTCTGGTGACGGCCTCGATGCGCTGTTGGCAGCGCGTGAGATGGTGATCGTCGCCGGATCCGGTGGGGTGGGCAAGACGACGGTATCGGCCTCGTTGGCGACCGCCGCCGCCGTCGAATTGGGCGGCCGGGTGCTGGTGATCACCGTGGACCCGGCACGCCGTCTCGCCGATGCACTCGGGGTCGGCGCGCTCGGCAACACCCCCACACAGGTTGATCCCGAACTGCTCGCAGCGGCATCGGGTCGTGCCCCCGAAGGCGAGTTGTGGGCGGCGATGCTCGACACCAAAGCCGGGTGGGATGAGCTGATCGCGCGCCATGCGCCCGATCCCGAACTGCGCGAGACGGTGCTGGCGAATCCGCTCTATCGGAACCTGACCTCGCGGTTCGTCCACAGTCACGACTATCTGGCGATGGAACAGCTCCACGAACTGCACGGGTCGGGACGTTATGACCTGATCGTGGTGGACACCCCACCATCGCGCAATGCGCTCGCGTTGATCGACGCGCCGCGGCGGATGCGCGAGTTCTTCGGATCGCGTCTGTTGAAGTGGTTGACGACGCCCTATCGCTCCAAGGTCTTCTCGGCGGCCTCGCGTCCGTTCACCCAGATCGCGGACCGGATCCTCGGATCCCATTTCGTCGAGGACATCGCTGAGTTCTTCACCCTGTTCCAGACCATGGAACCGACCTTCGTGCGACATGCCGACGAGGTCGAGGCCCTCCTCGGCGACCTGCGCACCGCCTTCGTGGTGGTCACCACCCTCGAGGCCGCACCGGTGCACGAGGCGATCCACCTCAGCACCGAGCTGACCCGGCGCGACTATCCGCTCGCGGCGATCGTCACCAACCGGGCCCTGCCGAAGTCCTATACCGGTCGTGCCGCGGCGACGAGTGCGCGCCGTCTCGGTGCTGAAGCCGCAGATGAGTCGTCCGCGATGGTCGCCACAGTCGCCGAGCGGCTCGAAGCCGATGCCGAGCAGGTGGCCGCGGTGCTCACCGAGACCGCCGAGCGTTTCGGTGAGATCGCGTTGATCGCGACCCGCGAAGCCGAACGTCGCAGTGAACTGTCGGAGCTGGCGCCGCTGTTGGTCACTGCGCCACCGCTCGAACACGATGTCAACGACCTGTCCGATCTGCTCGAGTTGGCGCGCCATCTGCGCTCCCCGGCGCGGTGAGCGCCCTCGACGCCCTGTCGGGTGGTGCGCAGCGGCGCCTCGGTGTCCATGTGACATCGGCGGCGCTGGCCCGCATCCGCCGGGGCAATCCATGGGTGTTCGCCGATTCGATCCGACGGGTCACCGGCGGTGGTGGCGGAGACGGGGGAGACGGGGGCGATGGGACCCCGGGTGTTGCCGGGGATCTCGCGGTGGTCTTCGACGGCCGGCGCCGGTTCGCAGCGATCGGGCTCTGGGATCCGACCTCGCCGATCCGCATCCGGGTACTGCACCGCGGCGATCCGGTCACGATCGATGAGACCTGGTGGCGCACATCGATCGACGCTGCGCTCGATCGACGCCATGATCTGCTCGATGACCGCTCCACCACCGCCTGTCGGCTGATCCACGGGGAGAACGACGGTCTCGGCGGCCTCGTCATCGACCGCTACGGGTCGGTGGCGGTGGTGAAGGTCTACAGCGAGGCGTGGTTCGCCCATCTGCCGACGGTGGTGCCCGCGGTCATCGACGCGCTCGCTGATCGGGCGGTGCAGATCGACACCGTGGTGTTACGCCATGCGCGCCGGGTGTCGTTGCCCGAGGTGCTGCGCGCCCATACCGTCGCTGGGCACAACGATGCGGTGCTGCTGGTCGGCCGCGCGCCCGACGGGCCTGTCACCTATCGCGAGCGCGGTCTGGTGCTGCTCGCCGATGTCGTGGCCGGCAACAAGACCGGGGCGTTCTTGGACCAACGCGACAATCGGGCGCTGGTGCGCTCCATGGCAGAGGGTGCCCGGGTGCTCGACGTGTTCGCGAACACCGGCGGATTCTCGGTCTCCGCGGCGGTGGGTGGAGCGGTCTCGGTGCATCTGGTGGACCAGAGCGCCCCGGCGCTCGACACCGCCCGGTCCAATCTGGCGCTCAATCGCGTCACGACCCAGATCCGAACCACCGTCGGTGACGCCTTCGAAGTGCTCGGCGAACTCGCAGCCGAGGGCGCCCGCCACGAGCTGGTCATCATCGACCCTCCGGCGTTCGCGCGCTCGGCCGCGCAGCGCCCCGGTGCCGAACGGGCCTATCGCCGCCTGGTCCGAGCCGGCCTCGATGTGCTCGAGCGCGGTGGGGTCCTCGTGCAGGCCTCATGTTCGAACCGCATCGGAGCGGTCGACTTCGGCGATCTCGTCATGGACACCGCCCGGCGGCACGTCGCGACACGGCGTCTCGGCGAGGTGATCGAGATCCGTCGCACCGGCCATCCGGTCGATCATCCGATCGGCTTCGATGGCGGCGAGTACCTCAAGGCGGTCTTCGTACAGCTCAGATGACGGCGGGGATCTGCTGGGTGATGCAGTGGATCCCACCACCGCCGTGGGCGAGGATCGCACCGATATCGAGCGCGATCGTGTCACGGTCGC
>SKFX01000165.1 GCA_007117775.1 Ilumatobacteraceae bacterium | reverse complement strand
GTGGCTCGGGTGGGCAGTACCGCGGGGAGCGGATCGAGTGGTGCGCTCAGCACCTCAGCGAAGGTCCCGTCACCAGCATCGATGACAAAGGCTTCGCGCCATGCGCCGTCGTGGACCGCGAGTCGGAACGCCAGGTTGTCGAGCAGTTCATTGGCCATCACCATCCCGGCGGGGATCGAGCCACCGAAGTGAGCGACCGCATCGTCCAGGGTCGCCACCGACACAATGGTGTCGGGGTGTTGGTCGCGCTGAGCCGCTGAGATCTCGACTGCGATGTACTCGACGTGGTCGCGGACCTGATCGTCGAGGCTGAGCATCACCGATCGGGCGAGTGTTCCCGGCCCGGCACCGACCTCGATGACACCGAAGCGTTCGGGACGTCCGACGCGCTCCCAACAGTGCGCCACAGCACGCGCCACCACTGCGCCGAACAGCGGGCCGACCTCGGCAGATGTGATGAACTCGCCGCGACGTCCGGCGCGGTGACGACGATAGAAGCCGGATTCGCCGTAGAGGGCGAGATCCATGAAGCGATCGAAGCCGATGGCTCCGTCACCGCTCGCCGCGATGGCGGCACGGATCTCGGTGGTCGCGTCGGTGGGCGCGGACGCGTCCCCGATGGGCCCGTCAGCGTCCGATGGCGGCACCGGTCAGATCCTGGAGATCGCCGAAGCGCAGGACCAGTCCGGGGAGCACACCGAGCACCAGGGTCCCGATCGCGGTGATCCCGAGCGCAGCGCCGATCGGGGCCGGCACCTTGACCGGGGCGGTGTCGCCATCGGGTGCCGGTGCCATCCAGACCTGGCGCAGCACCCGCATGTAGTAGGCCGCAGCGATCACGGTGTTGACCGCACCGATCAGCGCCAGCACATACGCAGAGGTGCTCCCCGCATCGATGACGGTCTTGAAGACGTTGAACTTGGCCACCCACCCGCCGAGCGGCGGGATCCCGGCCAGAGACGCGAAGAACACCGTGGTCAACACCGCCAGCCCCGGTGCGTAGCCGAAGAGGCCACCGAACGACGAGATCTCACCGGATCGGGTGCGGCGCGCCACTGCGATCACCACCGAGAACGCCCCGAGGTTCATGAAGGCGTAGATCAACAGGTACACGATCACGGCGCGCATCGCCGAATCACCCGCGGCGCCGGTGCTCGCGACCGCGAGCGGCATCAGGATGAACCCACCCTGGCTGACGCTCGAGTAGGCCAGCATGCGCACGATGTTGGTCTGGCGCAGTGCGACCAGGTTGCCGACGGTCATGGTGAGCGCGGCGAGCACCCACAGCATCGGCTCGGCCACCTCGGCAGCGCGGGCCGCGGGCAGCACCGCCAGGAACATGATCGACATCAGCGCCACGAAACCGGCCGCTTTGGACGCCACCGACAAGAACGCGGTGACCGGGGTCGGTGCACCCTGATAGGTGTCAGGCGCCCAGGAGTGGAACGGGACCGCTGAGACCTTGAACGCAAGACCGCCGATGATGAACACGATGGCGAGCACCTGCATCCCCGACAGTTCCGTGGACGCCAGCGACGCACCGATATCGGTGAGCTTGGTGGTGCCGGTGGTGCCGAACAGGAAGCTCATCCCATAGAGCAGGATCGCCGACGCGAACACCCCCAAGATGTAGTACTTGACGCCAGCCTCATTGGAGCGCGAGTCACGCTTGCGCCAGGCGGCCATCATGTAGGCCGGGATCGACAGCAGCTCGAGGGCGACGAAGATGCTGACCAGATCGCGTGCCGAGGCCATCATCACCATGCCGAGCACACTGCAGAGCATCAAGACGTAGAACTCGCCCTGGTAGTAGCCGCCCTCTTCGAGTTCGGTCTGACTCATCAGGATCACGACATAGGCGACCAACAAGAAGATGGCCTTCAGGATCAGGGCGTAGCCGTCGACGACATAGCGGCCGTCGAACATCGAACGCGGCCCCGAATCGCTCAGTGCGAGTGTCACGAGTGGGATGAACGCTGCGAGGAGCACCACTCCCGACAGCGATGCCATCGCCCATTTGCGACCCTCGTCGAGCGACAGATCGATGAACAGCACCAGGTTGATGCCGAGCACCAGGATCAATTCGGGCGCGAGCGCGTGGAAGTCGATGGTAGGCGCCACCCACTCGCCCACATCGGCCACCGCCGTCATCAGGCCGGTGGCCATCGCCAGGATCGAGGCGATCAATTCAACGCCTCACCGAGTCGGGCCACCAATTCGGTCACCGCCGGGTTGATGATGCCAAAGAGCAGGTTCGGGAAGATACCGAACACCAGGATCGCCACCAGCATGGGCGTCCAGGCGATCCACTCGATCGGGGTGACATCGTGGATCTCGTCATGGCCGTGATGGTCATCGTTGACCGCAGCGCCGACGGCATGGGTGCCCGCAGCGCCACCGGAGAACTCCTCGGACGGCTCACCGAATGCGGTGCGCTGATAGAGCCACAGCAGATAGCCGGCCGCCAGCACGGTACCGACTGCGGCGATCACCATGAGGGTGCGAAACAGGGTCGTGCTGAGACCGAATCCCGGGTTGTAGGCGGCCAGGATGGCAGGGAACTCACCCCAGAAGCCGGCGAGGCCGGGCAGGCCGAGCGATGCCATCGCCGAGAAGCCGAGGATCCAGCCGAGTCGCGGCGCTTGGATCAACATGCCTGAGAGACGACTGATCTCGAGGGTGTGATAGCGGTGTTTGACCGCACCGGCGACGAAGAACAGCATGCCGGTGATCAGGCCGTGGGCGACCATCCCGAAGATGGCCGCGTTGATACCCAATTCGGTCAACGTCGAGATACCGAGCATCACGAACCCCATATGGGCCACAGATGAGAAGGCGATCAGGCGCTTCATATCGGTCTGGGCGAGACAGCCGAGCGCACCGTAGATGATGCCGATCACCGCCAGGATGCCGATCACCGGCGCCCAGGCCTTGGCGCCGTCTGGCAGCATCGGCAGCGCGATGCGCACGAAGCCATAGGTGCCGAGTTTCAGCAGGATGGCGGCAAGGATCACCGAACCGGCCGTCGGCGCCTGGGTGTGGGCATCGGGCAGCCAGGTGTGGAACGGGAACATCGGCACCTTCACCGCGAAGCCGAGGAACATGCCGGCGAAGATCCAGATCTGGACACTGCGGCTGATGAACAGACCATTGTCCATGAGATGGGCGAAGGCGAAGCTCTCGGCTCCGGTCTGGAAGAACAGCGCCAGGAACGCGACCAGCATGAACGCCGAGCCGAACATGGTGTACAAGAAGAACTTGAGCGATGCGTACTGGCGCTGCTCGCCACCCCATACACCGATCATGAAGTACATCGGCAGCAGCACGACCTCGAAGAACACGAAGAACAAGATCAGGTCCTGGGCCACGAAGGTGCCGGCCATGCCGACCTGCAGGATCAGCATCAGCATCAGGAAGGCTTTGGGGTTGCCCGCATCGGGCATGTTGTCCCAGGTGTAGATCGCCACCAGCAAGGTGACGGCCATCGACAGGATGTAGAGCGGCAGGCTGATGCCGTCGAGGCCGATGGCATAGTTCGCCCGCAGCGGTTCGATCCACGAGACATCGACGAAGAACTGCAGTTTGTCCGAGTTGCCGAAGTCATAGCGCCACAGCGTCACTACACCGACGGCCATGGTGGCGGCCGCGGTGAAGATGGCGATCGACTTGTGGAGTCGCTCCTCCTCGCGCGGGATGAACATCATGACGATGACTCCGACGAGCGGCAGGAAGGTGCCGACGGTGAGCAACCAGTTGTCGTTGGTGATGGTCTGCATGGAGTTCCCCTGTGCGATGCCTTACACGTTGATGATGACCAGGACGATGGCGGCGACCGCCGCAGCGCCGAACAACAGCGCCCCGTACTGGTTGATTCGACCGGACTGGACGGGTTGGAGGGCATGACCACCCTCGGATGCGAGCGTTCCCGAAGCGTTCACCGCTCCGTCGACGACGCGTTGGTCGATCCCGCGGTAGACGAGTTCACCGGCACGGCGTGACCCGCGGCCGGCATCGTCGACCGCGCGATCGATGATGTGTTGGTTGACCCAGTAGACGGCCCGCGAGATCGGATGGGCCACCGAGGCGACGATGACCTTCTCGTAGAGGTCATCGAGATAGAACTTGTTCCACAACAGTGTGTAGCCCCAGCGGGCCGGCGCGAAGCGTTCGGTGAGGCCGTAGAACGGCCGCATCCGACGGGTGTACAGCGCCCAACTCACCGCCCACGCCACCGCGATGCCCGCGAGCACCGTGCCGAGCGCCAGGAATCCCTTGGACCACTTGAACGGGGCGTGGTTGACCGCCGGGAAGAAGCACACCGTGCCCGGATCGGGTTCGCCGAATCCGCAGTCCCCGGGTGCGCCGGCCTGTGGTGCCAACGACACCGACTGGCCCGGACCACCGGTGATGGCGGTCGCGGCCTCAGAGGTGGACACCGCGACGGAGCGCGGTTCCACATAGCGCTTCATCAGTTCCCAG
>SKFX01000096.1 GCA_007117775.1 Ilumatobacteraceae bacterium | reverse complement strand
TGACCCGGGCAGTGACCCGGGCAGTGACCCGGGCAGTGATGTGGCCGAGGTGGACCCGGCTCCCGATCTGGTGAGCCTCGACGAGGCGTTCGGCGGTGGCTGGTTCGATGATCCGGACGCACCGGCCCAGGTGGCGCTCTGGGGCGGGATCCTCGCGGCGATCGGTGCGATCGGGTTCATGATCAGTCGAGCCACCCGACGGGACCTGATCGGATTCGCCGTCGGCGTCGCACCCTTCGCCGTCGCCTCGTTCTTCTTCTTCCAGAACCTCCAGCGCCTGCTGCCCGCCGGGCTCTGAGGCCGCTCAGGTGCCGCCGAAGCGCGCCGGTCGCTTCTCCAAGAAGGCCTGACGACCCTCGCGGGCGTCATCGCTTGTCCAGGCCCGTTGGCGAGCCGCCTCGATCAGTGCGTCGACGTCGGTGCGCGCATCGGGGCTCGAGACCGCCTCGAGTGCCAGTTTGTGGCCGGCGATGCTGAGCGGCGCCAACACTGCGATCTCCGCGGCCCACTCCAGAGCGCTCGACAGATCACCGATGCGATGGACCGCCCCGGCGCGCAGCAGGTCTTCAGCCCCATAGGTCGTGGCCGCCAACAGCATGTCGCGCGCGATCGCCCAGCCGAATTCAGCACCGAGGCGCTCCACCGTCCAGCGATCCACCATCAATCCGAGGCGAGCTGCGGGGATGCCGAAATGACTCGATGCCGTGGCCACCCGAAGATCACAGGCGATGGCCAATTGGGTGCCAGCGCCGAGCGCGGGGCCGTCGATCGCGGCGATCACCGGCACCGACAGCGCCCCGATACCAGACAGCACCTCACCGAGCAGCGCCGTGAACTCGGACTCGTCCACATCGCCGAGATCAGCTCCGGCGCAGAACGCCGGCGGAGCTCCGGTCAGGACCACGACCTTGGCGTCGGTGGCAGGGCCACCGAGGGCGGTGTGCATCGCCGAGAGGGTGTTGCGATCCACGGCATTGCGACGATCCGGCCGATCGATCGTCAGTTGCACGATCCCGTCAGCGATATCGTCACGGCGTTGGACACTGAGCATCTCCGAATCGTATGAGCCGACCGGACCATCCCCGCGATCGAGCCACTGACACACCTGTCGATCCGGTGCTGGTGCGCCGCGCTCAGGTGGCACGGTGGACCCTGCTGGCGAACCGGATCGGCTGGATCCTGCTGGCGGTCGCCGTCGCATTGTTCGTCGTGGTCTTCATGGTCGGTCTCAACACGGCCATGATCACTGCAGTCACAGGGCTGCTGATCACCTCGTTCATCCTGCTGGCACCATCGATCGTGCTCGGATACGCCGTGCGGGCGGCCGATCGCGAGGACCGCGAGACCGGTATCGGCCCCAACCGATGAGCGCTGGGCACGGCGACCACAGCGCACCGACCGGCGCCCGCTACCGTGGCGGTGTCTATGCCTGCTCCTGAGATGTTCGCTGCGCACCCCGACCCGGTCGTCCCGGCGCGTCTCGACCGCAGCGTCTGCACCATCGCCTCCCTCCGAGAGCACCGCCGATCCCGATGAGTTCGGTGGCGCCCGCACCACGTCTCAGCGCCGCAGCGCGACGTGAACAGATCCTCGCGGTCGCACTCGAGGTGCTCGGCGAGGTCGGCTACCACGGGGCCTCGATGAACGACATCGCAGAGGCCGCGGGTGTCACCAAGCCGGTGCTCTATCAGCACTTCGCCTCCAAACGTGAGCTCTATCTCGCCCTCATCGACGCGGCTGGCGATCGGCTGATCTCAGCCATCGGTGACGCCACCGCCGACGCCACCGATGGACGTCGTCAGACCGAGCTCGGATTCAAGGCCTACTTCTCGTGGGTGGCCAATGAACGCCACGCCTTCATGCTGCTGTTCGGGGGTGGTTCACGACGCGATGACGAGTTCGCCCTGGCGGTGCGGCGGATCACCAGCGATGCCGCACAGGCGATCGCGCCGCTGATCGCGGTCGATATCGACGAGGAGGCCCGCCGGACGGTCGCCCACGGTCTCGTCGGCCTCGCCGAGGGTGCCAGCCGCCGGCTCGTGGAGCGCGGTGAGGGGTTCGACCCCGATGAGGTGGCTGCCACCGTCAGCCGGTTGGCGTGGGCGGGGCTGCGCGCGCTGGGCTGAACACCGCATCGAGGTGATTCGGGGGTTCCCGTCCGCCACCGGCCTGCTCGAATGCTTCGGCCAAGATGGACAGATGACCACCAGCCACACGTCCGCCGGTTCCGCCGCTTCGACGGCCCCGATCGTCAACCGGGTCACCGAACTGCTCGGGACCCGCTATCCGATCGTGCAGGCACCGATGGGATGGATCGCCCGCTCAGCGTTGGCCAGCGCCGTCTCCAACGCCGGCGCGATGGGCATCATCGAAACCTCATCGGGTGAACTCGATGTCATCAGAGCCGAGATCGCCGCCATGGGAGACCTCACCGATCAACCCTTCGGTGTGAACATTGCCCAGGCGTTCGTGCGAGATCCATCGATCGCGGACTTCGTCGTCGATCAGGGAGTGCGGTTCGTGACCACCTCGGCCGGGGACCCCACCGTGTACACCGAGACCCTCAAAGACGCCGGGTTGACCGTGTTCCACGTGGTCCCCACTCTCGCCGGGGCGCTCAAGGCGGTCGCCGCCGGTGTGGACGGACTCGTCGTCGAAGGCGGGGAAGGCGGTGGATTCAAGAATCCACGCGATGTCGCGTCGATGGTGCTGTTGCCGCTGGTGGCCAGCAGGGTCGAGGTCCCGATCATCGCCGCAGGCGGCATCGTCGACGGTCGCTCGATGGCCGCTGCGTTCGCCCTCGGGGCCGAGGGGGTGCAACTCGGCACGCGGATGGTGTCGGCCGTGGAATCCCCCGTGCATGACAACTGGAAGCGCGCCGTGGTCGATGCCGCCGAGACCGACACCGTGTTCTTGAACCGCCACAGTCGACCCGGTCTGCGGGCGCTGCGGACCGAGTTGACCGAGCGCCTCGAACGGGCCGACCACGTCGGCATGGACGTCTTCGGTCGGGTCGCGGATCTCTATTTCGGCGGCGATATGGAGGCCTCGATCGCACTCTGCGGCCAGGTCGCCGGCCGGATCGATGCCGTCGAACCCGTCGACGACATCATCGCGGGCATCGTCGCTGGATTCCACGACACGATCGCTGGCCTCGCCGCCTACGGCCAGGCCTGATCAGCTCCAGTTCACGACCGGATCGTCTCAGCGTTCGCGTTGTATCTGCGCAGCGGTGAGGGTGTTCTCCAAGAGGCACGCGATCGTCATCGGTCCGGTGCCGCCGGGCATCGGGGTGATCCACCCGGCGATCGGCTCGACCCCCTCGAAGTCGACATCGCCGACGATCCCCGCCTCGGTGCGCGAGATCCCGACGTCGATCACCGCCGCTCCCGGCGACACGAACTCGGCGGTGATCATCTTGGCCTGGCCGGCCGCGGCGATGATGATGTCAGCGTCCCGGCAGATTCCGGCGAGGTCCTGTGACCTTGAATGCGCGAGCGTCACCGTCGCATCGATACCACGGCGCGCCAACAGCAGGCTGAGCGGCAGGCCGACCAGCGATGAGCGCCCGACCACCACGGCGCGACGGCCCTCGGTGGGCACCCGATAGCGCTGCAGGAGGCGCACGACCCCGAGTGGGGTGCACGGCACCAGGCCACGACGGTCGCGCACCAGACGGCCCATGGAGGCCTCGGTGAGACCATCGACATCTTTGTCCGGCGGCACCAGATCCAGCACCCGTTCGGCATCGAGATTGCCCGGCAGCGGTAACTGCACCAAGATGCCGTGGACGCCCGGATCATCGGCCAATGCTGCGACCTCGGCCTCGAGATCTGCCTGTGAGATCGTGGCGTCGAGCTGTACATGGCGCGATACCATCCCGGCGGCCTCAGCCATCTTGTGCTTATTGCGCACGTAGATCTGACTCGGTCGGTCATCACCGACGAGCACCGTCGCCAGACACACGGTGATGCCGAGGCCTTCGATCGTCTCGCGCACCGAGGCCACGATCTCATCGCGAACCGCTGCTCCGTCCATCACGACTGCCATGGCTGCGATGATAGGGCCGCGGCCGAGCTCCAGCCCCAGCCGACACCCGATCGGGCATCGCCGCGGTCTCGCCGTGTCCGAGTGAATCCGCTGCGGGGCGCGGTAGGCCATAGCCTGCGGGGGTGGACCATGACGACATCTTGACCTCCGCCCCATCACCAGCCGGCGTCGCTGCCGCCGACGGCCCCCTCGGGGTGCTCACCGTCGGCCTCGGCGCGGTCGCCACCACGCTGATCGCCGGTGTGGAGTTGATCAGACGCCAGATGGCCGAGCCGATCGGCTCGCTCGCGTTGATGGACACCATCCGCCTCGGTAAGCGCACCGATGCGCGCCGGCCCTTCATCCGCGACTTCGTGCCACTCGCCGGCCTCGACGATCTGGTCTTCGGCGCCTGGGACCCGTTCCCAGATGACGCCTATGTGGCCGCCCAGCGCGCCGGTGTGCTCGAGGCCGGTCGTCACCTCGAGCAGATCTC
>SKFX01000035.1 GCA_007117775.1 Ilumatobacteraceae bacterium | reverse complement strand
GGCCCGCCGATCGCCTCGAGATCGTGTTGGTGGACAACGGATCGCTCGACGACGTCGCCGACATCGTCAGGAGCGAACCGCAGTACTCGACGGTGACCCTCCTTGAGCCGTTGGCCAACCTCGGTTTCGCCGGGGGATGCAATCTGGGCATCGAACATCCCGGTCAGTTCGACTATATGGCGCTGTTGAACAACGATGCCCGGGTCGAACCCGGTTGGTTGGTGGCGTTGCTAGCCGCCTTCGACGACCCTGATCGACCACTGCGTCGGGCGCGGCCATTCGACGGTCAATCGGCGTCGTCGTCTGGACGGATCGGTGCGGTGAGCCCCAAGATGCTGTTCGCCGATCGCTCGTTGCTCGTCGATGTCGAGGTGCCCGACGCAGCCCCGATCCTGAGCGGAGACCCGAGGCATCTCGGTGTGCGCGTCACCGCAGTGCGTCTCGATGGGAAGCGGATCGATGACCGTGTGGACTTCGATGAGGGATTCTTCGGATTCGAGGTCCCTGATCGCACCGTCGGTGAGGAACTGGCGCGCTGGTCGATGGCATCGGGCGCAGTTCGGATCGCCGTCGATGAGGCCGCTGAGGAGGCACCCGTCTCGGTGGCGTTGCGTCTGGTGAGCCTCGCGCCCCGCACCGTCACCATCTCAACTCCGGTGGAATCGCGCACCCTCAGCGTCGGCGATGATCCGATCTGGGTCGAGGTGCGCATCGATCCGACTCCGCTCGACGTGATCAACAACGTCGGTTCAGAGCTCTACTTCGACGGCTTCGCCGGTGACCGCGGCTTTCTGGAGGTCGATCATGGTCAGTACGACATCGATGCCGAGGTCTTCGCCTGGTGCGGTGGAGCGGTGCTGTTGAGCCGTGAGTATCTCGACGATGTCGGCCTCTTCGATGAGCGCCTGTTCCTCTACTACGAGGACACCGATCTGGCATGGCGCGCCCGGCTGCGCGGTTGGCGCCACGTCTACACACCGGCGACGGTGGTGCGCCATCACCACGGTGCGTCCGCTGGTGCTCACAGTGATGTGTTCCGGTTCCATACCGAGCGCAACCGTCTGCTGGTGCTCGCCAAGAATGCGCCGTTGGTGCTGGTGGCGAGATCTGCGATCGGCGAACTGCGGCGACTGGTGGTTGCCGTACTGCGACATTTCCTGATCCGGCCCCTCACACTTCGGCTCCCAGCTCGTATCGAGGTCACCCGGCGCTGGCAGGTGACGCGGTCGTATCTCAGTCTGTTGCCGTCGATGCTGAAGAGCCGACGGGAACTGGGCCCGGTCGATCGCTCGGCACCGATGGCATGGCAGGTGGACAAATGGGGGCAACGATGAGTGCCACCGACAGCGGATCGACGCGGCTGCGCGTCGCGGTCTATGACCTGTACTGGGCGACGCTCGGCGGTGGTGAACAGGTCGATGGATCAATCGCTCAGACCCTGGCGCGCGACCATGAGGTGACCTTGCTCGGGCCGACCGAACCCGATGTGGATCGGACGATGTCGCGACTCGGGGTCGATCTGTCACGGTGTCGCTATGACACGGTCTTCGATGACCTCGAGGCATCTGAGGCGAGTGCGGACTATGACCTGTTCGTCAACGGGACGTATCTCTCCAAGGCGATCAACCGGGCCCGCCACGGCTGGTATTACGTGCATTTCCCGGGCGAGGTGCCGACGCGCGGCGACCGTGTCCGACATCGGCTCGGCGTCGCCGGGGTCAAGGCGTTATCGCTCGCGCCGCGTTTGCCCCAGCGTCTGCGCGAGGTTCAGGCCGGTTTCGACCGGCGGGTCCAACGCACCGAATTCATCTCGTCCTATGGCCGGTATCTCGCCAATTCCGCCTTCACCGCCAGTTGGGTCGAGCGGCTCTGGGGGGTGGGTGCAGACGTCGTGTACCCGCCGGTTCGGCCGTCGGTGCGCCCCGGCGACAAACAACCCCTGATTCTGGTGCTCGGTCGGTTCTTCGACCCGTCCAAGGGTCACAGCAAGAAACAACTCGAACTGCTCGAGACCTATCTCGAGGCCCGTGACGCCGGTGAACTCGACGGATGGCGCCTCGCGATCGTCGGTGGATGCGATGCGGCCAATCGTGAGTATGGCCTCGCGGTGAAGCGTCGCGCCCTCAGTGCCGAGGCGCGCCGTGGCGGGGTGTCGGTGCATCTCAACGCCCCGGGTGCAGTGGTGGAGCAACTCCTCGGCGAGGCGTCGCTGTACTGGCATGCAGCCGGGCTCGGCGAGGATGCCGAATCCCATCCGGAGCGCTTCGAGCATTTCGGCATCTCGGTGGTCGAGGCCATGGCGGCCGCAGCGGTGCCATTGGTGTTCGGCGCCGCCGGCCCCGCTGAGATCGTTCGGCCCGGCATCGACGGTGAGCACTGGTCGCAGCTGTCGCAGCTGCGTTCCATGAGCGCTGCACTGGCCCGCGATGGCGATCGACGTGCCGAGTTGGCTGGCGCTGCCGCGCTGAGGGCATCGGAGTTCTCTGCTGAGGTGTTCGCCACTCGTCTGCGGACACTCTTGGCCGACGATTGCGCGTGATCTGCGGTTGACCCGGGCCACACGACATCTTTCTGGTCAGGCCATGTATCCCATCACATCGACGAGGACATCGATCTCACCGAATTCATTCGCGATCTCGAAGGCACCGTTCGCGCTGAGTTCGATCATCACCAAGTTGGGCACTGTCATCCCGGTCGTAGTGTCGATGTTGACATTCGATGTCTGTGGCTGAGGCCCAGACGGCCAAGCCGTCAGGTAGGTGAACGGTGAGGTCGATCCGGTGCCGGTGATGTTCACGATCACCGCTGTGGCGCCTTGTGGGACCGGGCCCCGGCCCGCCACGGCGATCGTGCGCGACTGCGACGGGCCGAACGGCGCTCGCGGTGTCCCGATACCGTTGCGCGAGTCGACGATGCGCACCGGGTCGATGGCGATCACCGGTGGACCCTCGGGCGAGAAGTAGCCCATCACATCGACGATTGCCTCGGTGTTGACGGTTGGGGCGTCGCCGACGGCGAGGTCGATTCGGCCGTCGCGCAGGGCGACGACGGCCAGATTCGCTCGGGTGTCACCGGCGATGAAGTTCAGATTCGAGACGCGCGGCGCAGTGCCCGAGGCCGGGTAGGCGGTGAGGAATCCGGGGGCACTGGGCTGGGTGACCGTCAGGTTCACCACGGCGGCTTGGGCGTCGCTGGGCAGACCGGCCATGCCGGCGATATCGACCGTGCGGGGTTCGCCGAAGGTGATCGGACGGGTGTCGGTGCCGATCCCATTGCGGGTGTCGAAGACACGCTCGGGCCGTGAGAGGCCGGTGAAACCGCTGCCGCTTCCCGCGGTGGTCCCGGAGGTCGCGAACCAGCCGGCGAGATCGGCGATGACCTCGGTCGGGCCGAAGGAGTTGTAGAACGAGATCGTTCCACCGGCACCGACGCGCGCCAAGACGAGATTGGGCACTGCAGCCGCTCCGGCCACATTCAGGTTCGACGTCGCCGGTTCACCCTGTCGGCCGAACCAGCCCTGATCGTCGAACAGATCCAATGAGCCGTAGGTGCCGCGTGATCCGGGCGGGATCACCGAGATGAAACCCGGCCCGGGTGCGTCGACGGCGGTGACATTCAGCAGCACCGCTGAGACCCCTGTCGTGGGGACGCCACCGACGCCGGTCACCTGCAGGGTGTGGTTCGCAGCCACGGCACGGCGCGTGAGCGGGTCAAGCGAAGTTTCCGCACCGCCGCCGGTGGTGATCCCACACCGCTGGATGCCGTCGATGATGCTGCAGAAGTCCGGGCCGTTGGAGATGCCGAGGCGATCTCGGGTGTCGAGGATCCGAACCGGCGGGATCGGGGTGAAGCGGCCCGGCGCGTTCGGGGTCGTTCCGGCGAAGGTGCACATCGCGAAACCGAAGCAGATGGCATCGAGGTCGATGGTCGGCACCGCACCCGCTGAGATGTCCACCAGCACCTGAGCCCGGCGGCCAGTCTCGTTGTCGGTGATGAACAAGGTGTAGCGACCAGGCCATCCAAGGCCTCCCGCCCACGACGCACCGAGGCTCGGGCCGGTCCCGAATGCGCCCCATTCAGCGCGGCCGTTGGTCTGCAGTGGCGCCGGAGGATCGGGAAAGCCAGTCGGGATCTGGAAGGTGTCCACACTCACCCGACCATCGGTGATCGGTGTCGATGCAACGATGCCCCCGGTGACGGAAAAGATGCCCGGGGCGCCGGCGGTCGGCAGGGTGACCGTGCCGAAATCGATGAACGGGGGACTGACGGCTGAGACCTGATGTTCGAGATGGATACCGCCGGTGCGTGGATTGCGCGGTGTGTACTGGCCGCACACCTGGCCCGCTTCCAGAGGGTAGAACTCGAGGCGGAGTTGCGTCAGTGGTCGTCCCTGCACACTGCGGGGTACCGAGGCGGTGCCGGTGATGGTGCCATCGGGTCGCCATTCGAGCTGGGCGACATTGGGGTCGGGGTCACAGGGCAAGATGTCGTACTGGCCGCCGCCGATACCGGAGTAGATGGCGTCGACACCGAT
>SKFX01000200.1 GCA_007117775.1 Ilumatobacteraceae bacterium | reverse complement strand
GACGGTGCATGGATCAGACGGCGGAAATGGCCCTTGTGGATTCAAGGGGGTGCGGCCCAACGGGCTACCACAACCGTTGCACTCCATATCGTAATCCGCTTCAAACACCGGGACGACCGCGAAATCCGTTGTCAGCCGGCGCACCCGGTTCGTGAATTGACAACCAAGATTGATGCCCGGAGCACGATAGAAAACAGCAAGATCCAGACGGGTTCGGCCCCGAGGGTTTTCTCTTCCCGGGTGCCAGATTCCGGCGTTCAGATCATCAAACGGAATACATCTGTTGAAGGCCGCGACTGTGCAAATCTTGTAACCGTTGGGGGGCGAGACTCCGGGTCGGATCTGTGCAAGCAATCCGAACGTCTCTTCCCTACACGGGCGCCCGATTCTGTTCTGTGTCCACTCATAGGGCCGATCCAGCTCCATGGTGCCGGTACAACCGACCACCAACCCGTTTGAGCTTTCACGATGCCAGAATTGCTTGTATCCCTGGAGAACGCTTGGCCTCGCGCCGTCTGGTCCGGTGGCCCAACGAAAGGTAGCAATGGCGTCTATGCCGGCCGGCTGGCCTACGCCTGTCCAAGCCAAGGCGGAATCGAATGTCAGCCACGGAAAGAAAGGCTCATCGAGGGGCTCCGGGGCATGGCGCACCCGCCGCTGATTGAACCACCCCCAATCTCCGACGTTTGAAATGCCCCACCGCTCTACCCATTGCGACGGATCATCTTGGTCAGCCTCGAACGCAAAGCCTGTACCCTGATCCAACCGAACGGGGAGAGTGGTAGGCTTTGCGAACGTAGATCCTCCCGGGCCGGCGGCGAGATACTGTTTTCTGACCTGCAAGAGAACGACTTGCCGATCCCCGAGCGGCCGGGTGTCCCACTCAACCGAGGTGGCGAAGGTTTCTTCAATGATCGGCTCCCAGCTTGCCCCCAAGTTGGTGCTATAATAGACCCACCAAAGAATGTCCCCGAAGAAATCTTGATCGTCCGGTACCGGGGCCCATTGAATCTCCACAATCCCCGAAAGTACATCTCCACCTATCGGTGAGCTCACTACGGGGGGGAACACGCCGTTGGGGCCGGTGAAGGTGACGAACTCCGACCACTGCCCCCATCGTCCTTCAACGTCCTGATCGCGCTTCCTCACGGCCCACTGGCGCGGCCACACTCGCTCGCTTGTCCATTCCAGCATCGTTGCCGGGTCAGTCGTGACCCGATTTTCGTACAGAATCAAATCTTCATGGACTCGGAAAAGTTGCCACTGCGAGGCCTGTTGGGGGCTGTCCACGGGTGAAGAGTAGGGGGAGCTCGCAAAGGTGGCCCTGGGAATCGGCCCGACCGACACGACGGTTACGGTTGGGGCATCCGGCGCGTTCGGGTCCACTTCGTTCGTCGTGAACTCAAGAGGAGCCGACAACGGACCGGAAACGCCCTGTGCATCCACATAACGGGCCCACACCCGAACCGTAATGTTTGCTTCGAGGTTCAGGAGCTCGAGAATCCGCAACTGCACCGAGCCAGCCGTTCCGGTTCCGATGAGCTCCGGATTCAAGTTTCCTTCGATCTCCACCAGCCATCGGGTCGCCGCATGAACCGGCGCCGGCGGATCTGATTCATGTTCGTAAGCCGAGGATCGTATTTCGACCAACCCCGGGTCATTCCGGAAAAGGGTTAGTGTCGGCGCGAGAGGCGCCTCCTGGGGGTCCATGGTGAAAGAGAAGGGGGCGCTGAAATCGCTCCACACCCCGGCGCTGTCACGGTAGGCTATCCGAACAAGGTGTTCTTCACCCTGTTCAAGACCGATGAGCTCGAACTCTGTAAGGGGCTCCTCGAGGGTAATCTCGAGGAAGGGGCTCCCCATCCCCTCCGAGGCAAGAGCCACTTCGTAACGGGTCGCGGCATGGGGTGCGGGGGGAATGTCACCGCTTTGGTAGGCGGATCCCACGAGGAGGGCTTGGGAAGGAGCCGATTCCGCAACGCTAATGATTTCGGGCGTGACCGGACCGGGGCGAAGCGTCGTGAATACTGCGGATCCGCTCCACGGCGACCATATGCCTTCATCATCCTGGTAAGCTATCCTCACCCGGTATGCCGTATCGACGGCCAACCCGGAAAGGGTTAGGGATGTGACGGGGCCAAGGGTGCCCGACTGGACGGGGGAAGAGTAATCTCCGGCCTCGAGATCCAACTCGAACCGGGTAGCCGTGTGAGGTGGTGCGGGGTCCTCGGTGTGTGCGTAGGCCGATCCCACAACATCGGCGCTTGTTTGCGTAATGTTCTCGACTGTGACCGTGGGCTGTAGTGGCTCGGGGTCCAGCGTTGGCCCTGTTGGAGCCGAGGCGCCGCCCGTCCCGACTCCGACCATAGAGAACTGAGGTGGCTCCCGGTCGGTTCGGAACCCAACCGCCACGGCGCCGGCGGGAAGCGGGGAGGGGTCAGACCATTCAATCCCCCATTCTGACGGTTCCGCCTCGCCCTCGCGCCACACTCGAGCTCGGATCGGTTCTCCCGGAACACACCTGAACCGAAGAAAGGACCATCCGGCCACTGGTACAGTGGCCACCGAATCCCATTGATTGCCTGTAATCGTGGCAACCAGAGAAGCAGATCCATCCTCCACCCGCTCTAACTGGATCTGCGTCTCCGAACCACTTACTACCGCAGAGAGTATGTAGCCGGATTCATTCCCTTCCGTCCCGCCTGCTCTAAGGATGAGCGAGGCGGTTCTATGATTTAGTATCGGCCGATGCGACATCCGGAACCGAGTAGTGGCTTCGACCGATTCCAGATCTCCGAGCTCCTGCCACCTGATAGCCTGCCACCTTGATGATAGGCCCAATCGCAGGTTGAGGGCCCCGCCTTCTTCCTCCTCTTCGCTTAGACCATCCGGGTAGATCTCAAGCTCTGCCGCGAAGCTCCGCCACGGCATCGGTTCCCACCCGGAGATTCCGACGCGGGAGAGCGTTACTTGCGAGGTGATCCCGACCAAAGGCGCTTGGGGCCCGACGGGGGAAACGGGATTCCGGTTTACTAATCCGGGTGGAGCTCCTACCCCAACGGGCTCGCCGGCCCATCCCTCGAAATAGGCATCTCCGCCGGCGCCACCTTCGGAGGAAGGCGCCGCTCCGCCGTTCACATGAGCCGCGAGGTAGTCAAAGTAGATGGGAGGGGAGGTTCTTCCGTTTACACTGTAACGAGGGGAAAGATGGTGGAGCCCGCACCTGCCGGCCGGCAGAGGGCTTCCATCAGTAGCTTCCAAATCCCACCCAACGGGCTCTGTCGATCCTTCGGGCCAGAGCCGAGCCCTGACTGTTCCGCCGTCCACCTCCATCCGAACGTGAAGCCACAACCCTTCTCCCCGGGGATAAGTACCGTTCGCCAGAACCGAGGAGGATCCTCCGGACCAACGCCGAAGCTCTACGCCGCCCCCCTCGAGGTACAGTTGATACCCAGCATTTCCCGTTTCTGAAAGCCGGAGCCACAAGCCCAACGCAGGAGTAAACCGGAACCATGGCCGGGTCACCCTGACCATGAATTGACCATCTGCAAAGGAACCGGGATCCTCCCACGAAAACACGTTATCCCGCCCGGCTACGAAGCCCTCCATCAAAAGCGCGTTGCCGGAGGAGGGAGCGGCCGTAAAGCCTCCCGGAACCGCTTCCCTGGTAGGCCGGGTCAAATAGGCTTCGTTACTTGCCGATCCGGTAGAGGTGAAGACGCGTGGAAACGCGGAGGGAAGGCTACCGTATCCCGAAAGTGTTCGGAGAACAAACAACCCTTCCGCTGGAAGGTGGGCCTGATCGAAAGCGGCGGTACCGCCATCCGTCCGAAGTGCGGCACCTACAAACTCTTGAGCATGAAGCCGGCCAGAAAAGGCGATAATGCCTTCCGCGAAGGTGGTGTCGGTTCGGTCTAATGCCCAAGCAGTAGGCTCGGCTTCCTCCTCCGCCCATCGCTTTACGAGAAGGCTTGAGCCCACACAACGGATACGCACGAACTCAACCGGCCCTTCTAGTATGAATCCGGAGAGCTCTCGATCTCCAAGTTGAGTGTTTGACGTTCCCGAACGACGAAACAAACGAAGGTCCGAATTCCTTCTCTCGAGGTGATAGCCTTGGGCTGACCCTACACCATCCTCCGCCCGAAACCAGATGTTGAGCCGGCCGCTTAAATCCCGATTATGAAGGCGGTAGGCAACGATCATATCAAAATCAGAAACCGCTCCAACCTCACCCCATTCGATGCCGGTTTGGGGGAAGGCCGTGGCCGGTTCCCGGAAATACAACGCCGCCCGGTCATCGGGCGGCGGCGTGAAAAGCTCGAGGTGGGTAGGCACCGTTATCCTCCGGCGAAGAGTAGAGCCTTCAGATCCACGATAGAGGGAGAATCGAAAGCGCCCGTTTGCCCGACGTTGCGAGTTGTGCCAACGAGCTCATGTTCAAGGGAGCTCACATAGAGCCCAAGGGCCCGTTCCCCAAGGGCAAGGATCGCCTCGAGATCGGTCCACCGTTCATCCCGGTGAGCGAACCATGCGGCGAGGGCATACT
>SKFX01000130.1 GCA_007117775.1 Ilumatobacteraceae bacterium | reverse complement strand
CCGTATCCGTAGAGCACGCCCGCCGCGGTGCCATCGGCTGGGGTGTCGACGGCGGCGACGATGTCGACGGGCACCCTGGTGCCATCGGCGGCCGTGACCCACTCGCGCCGCGCCCGATAGCGCGAGAGGTCCACATTCGGTGTCGGGGTGCGCTTGACGATCTCGATGGCATCGGTCGTGACATCGATATCGGCGACGGTCGCAGGGGTGGTCAGCGACTGATAGATGACCCGCAGCACCTGAGATGTCCATTCGGGATTCGCGCCGAGGTTGACGTCATGGGGTTCGACCCCGGTCGTGGCATCGCCGCCGGCACCCATGGCGAGGCCACCCAGATCGATGATGCGGGCCTCGGTGCGGTCGCGCTCGAGGAGCCGCAGCCGGGGCTGGGCGTCCACCCATTCGTGGATGACGAGATGATCGGCGAACGGGTCGATCGAGGTGATCCGCTGGCCGGCCACATGGGGGAGCAGTTCGGTCCACTCACCGGGGGCCTCCAGCGGTGCGGTCATGACCCGGAAGTCGACGGCATCATCGTTGGTCAGCACCACGAAGCGGTCGCCCCAGTGGTCGATCTCATATTCGAGGTCATCGGTGCGTTCGCGCACCACCACCGGGTCCGCGGTCGGCTCAGCGGCCGCCAGCAACCACTGCTCGCTCGAGGTCTTGGAGCCCGAGTGGATCAGGATCCACTCCTCGGAGCGGGTCATGGCGATCCCGACGAAGAAGCGCTGATCGGGTTCCTCGAAGACCAACACGTCGTCTGTCTGCTGTGTGCCGAGGCGGTGTCGCCAGACCCGATGGGGGCGTTCTTGTTCGTCGGGGGTCACATAGAACACATATGCGCCGTCATGCGACCATGCCGTGCCGCCCCAGGTGGTGTCCTCGATGACATCGTCGAGGTCGCGGCCGGTTTCGAGGTCGCGGATCCGAAGCGTGTAATGCTCATCGCCGTTGGTGTCGGCCGACCAGGCGGCGAGGTGGTGGTCGGGGGAGACGTCGAAGGTCCCGAGATCGAAGTACTCGTGTCCGGCGGCCTCGGCGTTCTGGTCCAACATGGTCTCGGCGCGCTCGGCGTCGCTGGCGTCAGCTGCGGTGCGCGCCCGGCAATGGATCGGATAGGAGAGGCCGTCGACGGTGCGCGTCACATACCACCAGCCACCGTGGAACACCGGCGGGGACAGATCGGTCTCTTGGACCCTCGAGCGGATCTCGCCGAACACCTCGTCGATGAGTCCGGCACGCTCATCGAACCAGGCCGACGAGTAGGCGTTCTCGGCCTCGAGATAGGAAATGGTGTCGGGATCATCGCGGTCGCGTAGCCAGGCGTAGGAGTCTTCGACGTCGCCGGTCGGTCGGTTCCAGACATGGGTGACGCGTTTCGCGACCGGTTCGCCGGGCACAGTCGGTGATGGGGTTGCGGGGGGCGGGGTGTCGGCAGCACGGTCGGGCATTGATCGAACAGTAGGCGGTAGCGTCTCAGGTTGCATGCGTGTGTGGATCGACCAAGACCTGTGCACCGGAGACGGACTGTGCGTGGACCATTGTCCCGATGTGTTCGTGCAACTCGAGGACGGCATCGCCTATGTCGCCGAGGCCGGCCAGGTGCTGAACGATCCGGGTGGGTCCCAGAGCCTCGCGGCGGTGGTGCCACGCCATCACCATTCGGTGATCCAAGCCGCTGAGGTGTGCCCTGGTGAGTGCATCTTCATCGAGATCGACACCCCCGAGGTGATCGCTCCGGGCCCAGACGACGATCTCCACGAGGTCCACGCTGTGTCCGGGGACGACTCGGCTGCGGCCTGAACCGGCCACCACCGTGACGCTCCGAGGCGTCGAGTACGTGAAACCGACCGCTCGGCAGTGGACAACGGCCACCGAATTGTTACTATGGCGGTAGTGCAAATTGCCCTGCGGGGCGATATTCCCGAAGATCCACCCCCGACGACCAACGATGAACGGAGCGAGCGATGACGACCTTTGACCTCGACCTCACCAAGTACAGCCTCGGCTGGAGCGATAGCGATGTCGAATACGCCTTCGAACCCAAAAAGGGCATCGATGTCGGCGTCGTCGACCAGATCTCATGGTGGAAGGGTGAACCGCGTTGGATGACTCAGCTCCGCCAGCGCTCCCTGCGCCTGTTCGAGCGCAAGCCGATGGCGCCGTGGTTCGCGGAGAACATGCCCGATATCGACTTCCAGGACATCTACTACTACCTCAAGCCGTCCGGTGAGCAGGTCGATGAATGGGATGATCTGCCCGAGCAGATGAAGGAGACCTACGAGAAGCTCGGCATCCCCGAGGCCGAGCGCAAATACCTCGCCGGCGTCACCGCCCAGTACGAGTCCGAGGTCGTGTACCACAAGAACCGCGAGGACCTCGAGGCCCAAGGCATCTTGTTCTGCGATATGGACACCGCATTGCGCGAGTACCCGGATCTGGTCAAGAAGTACTTCGGCACCGTCATCCCGCCCGGTGACAACAAGTTCGCTGCGCTGAACTCGGCGGTGTGGTCGGGAGGTTCGTTCATCTACGTCCCGCCGGGCGTGAACGTCGAGATGCCGCTGCAGGCCTACTTCCGGATCAATTCGGAGAACGCCGGCCAGTTCGAGCGGACCCTGATCATCGCCGATGAGGGCTCCCAGGTCCACTACATCGAGGGCTGCTCGGCACCGGTGTACACCAGCGACTCACTGCATTCAGCGGTGGTGGAGATCGTGGTCAAGCCCCATGCCCGCGTCACGTACACCACCATCCAGAACTGGTCACCGAATGTCTACAACCTGGTCACCAAGCGCGCCCGGGTGGAGGCGCACGGCCATATGGAGTGGATCGACGGCAATATCGGCTCGAAGCTGACCATGAAGTATCCGGCGGTCTATCTGGTCGGTGAGGGCGCGACCGGTGAGGTGCTGTCGGTGGCCTATGCCGGTGCCGGCCAGCATCAAGACGCCGGGGCCAAGATGGTGCACGCGGCGCCGAACACCTCATCGAAGATCGTCTCCAAGTCGATCTCCAAAGACGGTGGCATCACCACCTATCGCGGCCTGGTCCGCGTCGATGAGGGCGCCCATGGCTGTAAGAGCCACGTCCAGTGCGATGCGCTCATCTTGGATGAGGACTCGGTCTCCAAGACGCTGCCGTATATGGAGGTCGGTGAGCGCGATGCGCAGATCGGCCATGAGGCGACAGTGTCCAAGATCGCCGATGAGCAGATCTTCTATCTGCAGAGCCGCGGCCTCTCAGAGGAGCAGGCCATGGGCATGGTGGTGAACGGCTTCATCGAGCCGATCACCCGCACGCTGCCGATGGAGTACGCGGTGGAGTGGAGCCGCCTCATCGAACTGCAGATGGAGGGCTCGGTCGGCTGACCGACCCGAACCGTCTCGCCAGATTCGCGGATTCCGGGACCGGTGGGGTCGCGGCGCTCAGCGCCACGACCCCACCGGTCAATTCATGTCCGGGTGCTGTGATGCATTCGGACAGTGGGGCATTCAGACGTAGTAGCCGGTGACGTCCACGATGAAATGGGTGGCGCCGGTCTGATCACCGCAGAACACCTTGATCTGGCGCGAGGTGTCGAGTTTGATCGACAGCGAGTTCGCCAACTGCAGGGTGCCGTCCTGGAAGTTGATCGCAGACGTCTCGGTCGCGGTCGCATCACCGGGGGTGACCGAGAGGAAGTTCTCCGCGGTCGGATTCGCGATCGTCAGGGTGATCTGGGCGGCGGCGGCGCCGGTCGGGACCACATCGGTGTCGGTGACGGTGCCATTCGCGCTGTGACCGTTCGCCACCGAGACGACCCGTGACTGCAGGCGTTCGAGGACACCGCGTACCGCATAGCCATCCTGGCGTGAGTCATAGGCGCGTGCCGGGGTGATCGGTACGAAGCGCGTCGCGGCGCGCGGTGTGAGGTCGACGAACTCCACGGTGTCCGCAGTGGCGCCCGGGATCGTGAACCACAGTGTCTCGCCGTCGTAGTACAGCTCGCCGGGTTCATGCTTGCCCGGCGCCGGACCGGTGTCGGCGGCCAGTGGCAGCATCCGCAGATGGGTGCCCGTCGACGCGAGCAGCATCGCCGCCGGTGAGGTGTCGGCGGCATCGTCGAGTGCGGCGGTGTCGGCGAAGTTGCCCGCCACGACGCCGTAGCCGTCCTCGGTCGTGGTCGAACCGTGCACGCCGAGCGGTACGGTCTCGTCCCCGTAGCCGCCGAGTGCAGCCGGGAACAGCGCTGCGAGGTCGGTGTCATCGGTGGCGTCGGGGACATAGGCACCGGCACCGAGCACGCTCTGGCCGGCGGCCTCGAGATCTGCGGTGCTCCCGGTGTAGGTGACATGGGTCGGATCATCTGAGGTGTTGTTGGGAGCGGCATCGCCGGGTTGGCTGACGAGACCCAACTCGAGCGGATCACCCGAGTCCGCCGATGCGGATTCGGAGAACGCCAGGATGCCGGCGGCTGCAGCGCCACCGCCGATCGCGAGGCGACGCAGTGCGGTCCGGCGATCAGAGACATCTGCGCTCGATTCGTCGGTGGTGTGGTGGTGCTGGGGTGTGGTGTTGGTCATG
>SKFX01000196.1 GCA_007117775.1 Ilumatobacteraceae bacterium | reverse complement strand
GTGGCCGCGGCCGTGGTGAGCACGCCCAGCGACCAGTGCTCGCGCGACGAGGTGAGCTGCTCGACAGCTGACCAACCCGTCGCCCCGATGATGACCCATGCCACGCGCACCACCCACAGCCATGCCGACGCAGCGGCGGTCGTCCATCGCGAGGGTGCGTCGATATGTGACGCAGTGGGGTCATGCCCGGATGCGGTGTCGGTCACGGCGACAGCCTGCCCGCTGTGGTCGGTTCCCGCAACGCCACCGATCAGCGTGCCGTACCAGCGCTGTGGTGAACGTCAGGATCACATCGATGTCTCGGCTGTGATGATGGCTCGAGGTGAGATACCGGCTCCCTACACTGGCGTCGATGGCAGCGCAGGATCGGATCGAAGAACTCCGGGCGCAGATCGCGCACCACAACCGTCGATATCACGAACTCGATGCTCCTGAGATCCCCGACGCCGAATTCGATCTGTTGGTGCGCGAACTGGCTGAACTCGAGCGCCAATATCCCGAATTCGCCGTCGAGAACTCCTCGGTCGGTGGTGCGCCGAACCCGTTGTTCGCTCCGGTCACCCACGCCGTGCCGATGATGAGCCTCGACAACGCCATGGACGCCGAGGAACTCAGCGGCTGGGCCGAGCGGGTGCATCGCGGCCTCGGCGATGCGGCGGTGTCGTGGGTGTGTGAACTGAAGATCGATGGTGTGGCGATGAGCCTGCTGTACCGCAACGGGGCCTTCGAGCGTGCCGCCACTCGCGGCGATGGCCGTATCGGCGAGGACGTGACCGCCAACGTCACCACCATCGAGGGTGTGCCCAAACATCTCGACACCTCCACGGTCAGCGCCCCTGAACTGCTCGAGGTCCGCGGTGAGATCTATCTGCCGATCGCCACCTTCGACGCGCTCAACGATGCTGCCGAGCAGACCGGTGATCGCCGTTTCGCGAATCCGCGCAACGCTGCCGCGGGAAGCCTGCGCCAGAAGGACTCTGCGGTGACCGCCGCTCGAGGCCTGCAGTTGTGGGTGTATCAGATCGGCGAAATCCACGGAGGTCCGGAGTTCACATCACATTCCGACACCTTGGACTACCTTGGCCGCCTCGGGTTCCCGGTCAACCCCGAGGTCCGACGATTCGATGACTTCGCAGCGGTCATCGACCACTGCTCTCACCATCAGGCGCACCGTCATGCTCTCGATTACGAGATCGATGGCGTGGTCATCAAAGTCGACGATCTCGCACAGCGAGATTCCCTCGGGTTCACCTCGCGGGCACCGCGCTGGGCGATCGCCTACAAGTTCCCGCCCGAGGAACGCACCACCGCGCTGCTCGATATTCAGGTGTCGGTCGGCCGCACGGGCCGTGCCACTCCGTTCGCTGTGCTCGAGCCGGTCCTGGTCGCCGGGTCCACGGTGTCGATGGCGACACTGCACAACGAAGATCAGGTCCGGCTCAAGGATGTGCGACCCGGTGACACCGTGATCGTTCGAAAGGCCGGCGATGTGATCCCAGAAGTCGTCGGACCGGTGCTGTCGATGCGACCCGCCGGGACCGAGGCGTGGCAGTTCCCGACGCACTGTCCGTGTCCGGTGCGCGGCCGGTTCGAGCGTCTCGAAGGTGAATCCGACACCCGTTGTGTGGAGGCCACCTGTCCCTCACAGCTGAACCAACGTCTCGCCTATTGGGCGTCGCGCTCGGCGATGGATATCGACGGCCTCGGCGAACGCACGGTGATCCAGCTCACCGAGGCCGGCCTCGTCGCCGATCCCGCCGACCTGTACACCTTGGACGCGGATCAGATCGAGCCACTCGAGGGGTTCGCGCGCCCGAGTGCCGAGAAGTTGGTCGCAGCGATCGCCGAGACCAGACAACGTCCCGTCCCCAAGGTCCTGACCGCGCTCGGGATCCGTCACCTCGGCCCGGCAGCATCGCAGGTGCTCGCCGAGCGGTTCGGCAGCGTTCAGGCGGTCCTCGGGGCCGATCCCGATGCACTCGCTGCGGTCGACGGTGTCGGCGCGGTGATCGCGACCACGATCTCGTCATGGTACGCCCATCCGAACAATCGGGCGTTCATCGACAAACTCGCCGAGGTCGGTGTCGTCTTGGATCATCTCCCCAGCCCGGCACCCGGTGCCGTTGATCTCGCGCAGACCCTGACCGGTCGGGTGGTGGTGGTGACCGGGACGGTGCCGGGTTATTCGCGCAGCGAGGCCGAAGCCGCAATCCGCGATCGTGGTGGAACGTGCCCGGGAAGTGTCAGCAAGAAGACCGATGTCGTCGTTGTCGGTGACGCACCGGGTGCGAGCAAGGTCAAGCGCGCCGAGGAACTCGGCATTGATGTCATCGACGCATCGGGTTTCGAGCGGTTGCTCGACACTGGTGAATGGTGATCGAGCCGACGATGGTCTGATCGCTGCGGTGTCCTGCTCACGCCACCGGGCGTCGGATCAGAAGACGTCGAATGTCCAGGTGAACGACGATGGTCGGATACGACCCTCGTCCAATCGCCAGAAGATCACCTGGACCTCTTGTTGTCCGGTCGAGAACTGCTCGACGGCGCTGCCTCGCTGTGGCCGGTAGGTCAACGTGGCGTTGCCGGGCTCGAAGATCGTCACCGGAGGCAGATCGATCTGACGGCCTGGCTCGACGTCGATCACGCCGATCTCATCGAGGCTGATCGTCTCGATCTCGACGCCATTGATGACGAAAACCCCGGTATAGCCCTGTTCGAGTTCGGCCACAATGTTCTCCTGCGCGAGCACCCGTGGTGACCCCGGGGTCGGTGAGATCCGCTCGAGGCCCTCGGGCAGTCGCACCGCTGGTGTGCCGGTGCTGCTGGACAGCACACCCCAGATCACGATCACGATTCCCGCAGCGATGGCAAGGCTCGCCAACAACAGCCCGCGATCGACCCGGCGACGAGGTGCAGTGGTGGGGGTTGGCACCGGTCCATGATGCCGTCACCAGACCCCGATTGCGACCCGGGGTGCTGCCGGGAGACGCTGTTGGAGCGCTAGCGTTCGGGCATCGTGGATGCACAAGACAATGACGTCTCAAGTGGTGACGGTACCGACGCGGGACCCGACGGTCCAGCTGTTCAAGCGGCGGGCCTGGTGGGCTCGACGCTCGGGAAGTACCGCATCGGGGAACTCGTGTCGTCGGGCTCGTCCGCAGTGGTCTTCAGCGCCGAGGACGACCATCGAGAGGTGACCGTCAAGGTCCTGTCGACCGATTTTGGATCCGATGCTGAATTCGCCGCACGCTTCGATCGGATCATGCAGGCCACCTCGGCGCTCTCGCATCCCACCATTCAGGCGGTCTTCGACTGGGGCTGGGTCGATCTCGACGGAGTGCCACACCCCTATGTCGTGTCTGAACGGTTGATCGGTGGAAGCCTGCGAGATGTCTACGACCGTGGCCGGCAACTGTCACCGTCACAGGCGCTTGCGCTCGGACTCGACGTCTCGCGCGGTCTCGATCACGCCCATCGACGCCAGTTCTTCCACGGTGAACTCTCACCGTCCAAGCTGATGTTCGGTGCCGATCGTCGCGTCCGGATCATCGATCTCGGAATCTCGCAGTTGCTGGCGGATCAGTGGTGGGCTGAACCGTCCTCACTGCCCACCCATATGGCCCGGTACGCGTCGCCTGAGCAGGCTCGCGGTGACACGGTCGGGCCACCGACGGATATCTACTCGCTCTGTCTGTGCCTGATCGAAGGGGTCACCGCTGATCTGCCCTTCATCGGTGATTCGACCCAGTCCACACTGCAGGCCCGTATCGGCAAGCTGATGCCGGTATCGGCTGATCTCGGCCCTCTCGCAGCGGTGCTGGAGCGCGCCGGGCGGCCCGAACCCGATGAGCGCTACAGCGCCGCCCAGTTCGGTCGAGCGCTCATGGAACAGGCGGCGAAACTCCCTCGACCCGAGCCGATCGCCCTCGTCGGCAGCGGACTCTTCGATGCCACGCCCGCTCCCGGGGTGGGTGTGCCACCGGTGCCGGCGGTGACCGAGTCGACGGCGGCCCCCCGAGTCGACGAGGAGCCCGAGGTGGTCGAGCCCGCGGTGGAGACTCCGGTCAGCACCGCACCGTTGGATCCGGCCTTCGCCATCGGTTCGGAGAGTGCAGCGCAGTCCGCTGCGCACGAAGCTCCTGGCGACGAGACGGTCTTCGCTCCACCAGCAGGTGATGGCGCGGCCGCCGATTCGGTGCCAGAGGACTCCGCCCAGGCGAGGCCGGCATCACCCGAGGCGAGTGCTGCTGAGATTCCAGTGGGTGCCACCGCAGTGCGATCCGGCGCAGCCACCACCATCACCGCCGGTGGTGATGGTGGCGATGATGATGACGCTGGCTCGTTGCGATCGCGTTGGCTGACGCGCATCGTGGTGCCGCTGGCCTTGATCGTCGCGCTGGTCGGCCTCGGGCTGTTGGCAGTCCGACTGTTCAGCACCCCGAGCTACGAGGTGCCCGATCTCGCTGGCCTGACGACCACCGAGGCCCTCGCCGAAGTTGACGACCTGGGGTGGGTGCTGGAGTTGGCGATCGAGCGCAGCGATCTCGAACCGCGGCCCGACCATGTGGTCCGCACCGTCCCGGGACCGGGACAACGTCTGTCGCGCGGGGAACCGTTCCTGATCGTGGCCAGCGAAGGCCCTGAGTTCCGTGATCTGCCGGTGCTCACCGGCCTGAGCGAGGCCGAAGCCGTCAGCACGCTCGAGGGGCTGGCGCTCGTACCCGAACTCGACGAGGCCTTCGATGAGGACACCCCGCTCGGCGAGGTGATCCGCTGGTCGGTTCCGACCGATCCCGAGCTCGGTGCCGGTGATCAGGTGCTGCCAGGGACCGAGGTGCTGCTGGTGATCTCCCTCGGCCCGGCACCTCGGACGGTTCCGGATCTGTTCGCATCGCCCGAAGCCGCCGCCGTTGAGCAGCTCGAATCGCTGGCGCTCGCTGTCGAGATCACCGACCCGGTCTTCAGCGATGAGGCGCCTGCAGGCACCATCGCCACACAAGCGCCACCGCCCGGAACCGAAGTGGCCCGCGGCAGCGTCATCCAGTTGGCGATCTCCAAGGGTCCCGATCTGGTGATCTTCCCCGATCTGTCGGGGACCACTTTCGAAGAGGCTCAGCAACTCCTGGCGGAACGCGATCTCGAGGCAGTCCTCGAATTCGGCACCAGCAGCGGCAGATTCCTGTCGGCCTCCGTCGGTGGCTCGGCGGTGTCCGCCGGTGATGCGGTCCCCCGATTCTCCCGAGTCGGCCTCGTGTTCCTCTGAAATCGCCGGATCGCCGCGATCGATCCGGGGCGTGGATCGCCCGAGCCGGGTTCAGTCCTCGGTGCCAGGGTCGCTACGGTGATACCAGACGGTACCGAGCCGTTGGCCACGAGTGGAAAGGTGCGGCTGAGTATGGGGTCACTCGATGGACGCGTTGCGATCATCACCGGCGCTGGTCGCGGGCTCGGTCGTGAATATGCGCTGTATCTCGCTGCCGAGGGTGCACGGGTCGTGGTCAACGACGTCGGAGCGGCCAATGACGGTGAGCATGCCGACGGTGACCCGGCCAGCGATGTCGTTGCTGAGATCCTCGATGCCGGTGGCACAGCGGTGGCCAACACCGACGATGTGGCCGACTGGCAGGGGGCGCATCGGCTCATCGATCATGCTGTCGAGGCGTTCGGAGACGTCGACATCTTGGTCAACAATGCCGGCATCCTGAGAGACCGGGCGCTGGTCAATATGACCGAAGCAGACTGGGACTCGGTCGTTGCAGTGCACCTGAAGGGCCATTACGCGCCGACCCACTGGGCAGCGAACTACTGGCGCTCGCAGTTCAAATCGGGTGTCGAACGGCCCCGGAATCTGATCCACACCACCTCGACATCGGGGTTGTTCGCCAATCCGGGCCAGAGTAACTATGGGCCGGCGAAATCCGGTATCGCCACCCTCAGTCAGATCGCTGCCAAGGAATTGGGACGATATGGCGTGGTCTCGAACTGCATCGCCCCGGGTGCCCGGACTCGACTCACCATGGCCTCGCCCGGCCTCGACACGATCATGGCGCCGCGCGAGGCCGGTTTCGATGAATGGGATCCAGCCAATATCGCCCCGGTGGTCGCCTATCTGGCGATGCCGGACTGCCCGTTCACTGGCGAGACCTTCTATGTGCAGGGTGGCATGATCCGTCGGGTGCGGTCCTGGGAGATGGCCGACATGATCGAACAGTCCAACGGCTGGACCGTGGCGGCGCTGGCCGAGGCCATGCCGGGGCTGTTGGGTGCCGAACCAGTCATCGGGCCCGACGCGCTCTGATCGGCGCGGTGGACCTCAGGCCTCGGTGATGGCCTTGATCTCCTCGGCGATGCGCACCGCAATTTCATCTTGGGGAAGTGAGGCCTGCATGGCCATCAGCTTCATCATGTCGCCCTGGACTCGGATCTTGCCAGCCATGAACGCCTGCATCCCAGCGGCGGGATCCTGATCGACGAAGATCGCCTTGGCGGTGTCGTAGTCGGTGGTGATGGTGGCATCGGCCTCGTCGAGTTGGCCGAGCTCGAGCGCCATGCGGCCCGAGGTGGTATCGAGGTAGCTCTCCACGGTGCCGTCGCCGAAGGGGACATCGGTGATGACCTGATTGATCCGCACCGCCTGGGTCATATCGGGAACGTCGCCGTCATGACGCTCGCGGATCTCACGAGCCGCATCCATCCATTCGGGCGACAAGAACGCATATGCCATAGCAGAGAATCTAGCGGTCCACCGGGCCAGTCGGCCCGAGAATCACCCGCGCAGCGTCTGGGTGGAGGTGGTGATCGCGTCGAGGAACTCGTGGTCGAGTTCGAATCCCAGTCCGAGTTGTTCGGGGACCGCCACATGGCCATCGTCGAGCACGATCGGATCGGTGACGATATCTCGGGCGTAGAACCTCGATGCCGCCGAGATATCGCCGGGGAGGGTGAAACCGTCGAGGGCGGCCAGCGCGCAGTTGGCGGCGCGGCCGATCCCGGTCTCGAGCATCCCGCCGCACCAGACCGGCACCTGGCGGGCTGCGCTCAGATCATGGATCCGGCGGGCCTCGAGATAGCCGCCGACGCGGCCAGGTTTGATGTTGATGATCTCAGCGGCGCCGGTCTCGATCGCATCGCTGGCGGTCGTGAGCGAGATGATGGACTCATCGAGGCAGACCGGTGTGCTGGCAGCCTCGGCGAGGCGGGCATGGCCGAGCAGGTCCTCCTCTGCGAGAGGTTGTTCGATCAACAACAGATCGAACTCGTCGAGCCGGCAGAGATGGTCGATGTCGTGGCGTGAATACGCCGAGTTCGCATCCACCTGCAATGGCAGATCGGGGCCGATCAGATCACGGACCGCGGCGACGGGTTCGAGGTCCCAGCCCGGTTCGATCTTCAGTTTGATGCGGCGGTACCCCTGCTCCACGTAGGCGCTGACCTCTGTCAAGAGGGTGTCGAGGGTGTCGAAGATACCGACGCTCACACCGCTCGGAACGCGATCGCGGCCGATACCGAGATGGCTCGCGTAGTTGGTCTCATGCCATCGCAGTTGGGCATCGAGGACCGCCATCTCGATCGCGGCCTTGGCCATCGGGTGGCCTCTGATGGCGCCGATCAGGGGTGCGACCGCCGCTGCGGACGGCCCGGTGCTGATCGTTGGCGCGGTGGCGGCGGCGAACAGCAGTGGTGCCAGATAGCGCTCGATGACCTGCTGAGCGCCGTCGACATACTCCGATGAGTACAGCGGCTCGCTCATGCAGACGCATTCACCCCACCCATCCACGACACGATCGCCATCGTCGAAGCGGGCCCGCACCAACAAGATGTCGCGCTCGGTCTGAGACCCGAAGCTGGTCCGAAACGGCGTCACGAGGTCGAGCCGGATCCGCCGCAGTTCGAACTCGGTCAGCGCCCCGAGTGGAGCCACAGGTGTGTCGGGTCGGGGCATTGTCACTCCATTGCAGTCGAGTCGGTCACGAGGTAGTCGCCGCTCTCGCTGAAGCCGACCACTCGGGCACCTGCGGCGAGGCGACCTCCGAGTTCACGTCTGAGCGTCAGCCGCCAGGCCATGGCGGCATCGGTGTCGGTGCGGCGCATCGCGACGATATCGGGCGGCGTCGCAACCGCGATGGTGGGCTCGGTCGAGTCCGGTTCGGTGACCGCATCGGCAACGTCCTCACTCGTCGACCAGGCCATCAGGAGCCGGTCGGTCTCATCGTGGGCGTTCATGGCGTCGGTCATCGGGCCGTAGAAGTTGACGTGATACGAAGCGACCTCGGCGCCGAGCACACTGATGTTGAATCGGGCATTGCGACGAACCAGGGGATCGAAGGTCCAGGTGATCCACGGGATACCGCGTTCAGCTGCCCAGTCGCGCTGGTGGAACTTCATAGCGCGGCCCACCCCGCCATGTTGGACCCCCGGCAGCACACCCGTGATGTGGCTGTGCAGGGCCTCGGCACCATGATGGCGTCCGAAGAAGCCGAACGAAGCCCCGACGATGTTGTCCGCGTCGGTGGCGACAGCCACGTAGCCCCCGGATTCAGCAATGGCGCAGAGCAATTCGACATTGACCAGCGGGATCGCGCTTCCCCAGATCTGCTGCAGCACCGTCGGCACCATCGTCATCTCATCATGGTGATGCAGGGTGCGAATATTGCAGGCGGTGGTGTCCACGGATTCATCCGAGTCGATCAGGTCGTGATCACTCTAGGCGCAGGGCCTGATGGTCGGGGTGGTCGAAGTCATCGCTGCGGGTGTCCACCAGCAGTGTTCGGTGACGGTGTTCGGTGGAGATGTTTGTTGGAGGTGGCCCGAGACGATAAGCATGGGGGTATGGCCCATGTGCTCGTCACCGAACCGATCGCCGAGGGTGGGCTCGATCAGCTCCGCCAGGCGGGCCATACCGTGTCGGTCCAGGTCGGCCTCGGCCCGGCGGAACTCGCTCAGGCCATCGCCACCGCCAACGCGTTGATCATCCGTTCGGCCACCCAGGTGACCGCCGAGTTGCTCGCGGCTGCACCCGATCTGGTGGTGGTGGGCCGTGCCGGTATCGGTCTGGACAATGTCGATGTCGAGGCCGCCACCCGCCGCGGTGTGATGGTCGTGAACGCCCCACAGAGCAATATCATCTCGGCTGCTGAACACACGATGGCGCTGCTGTTGGCTCAGGCCCGCAATATCCCCCAGGCCCATGGTGCACTGGTGCAGGGCCGGTGGGAGCGGTCCCGGTGGGAGGGTGTGGAACTCGCCGACAAGACCCTCGGCATCATCGGTCTCGGCCGGATCGGCAAACTCGTCGCCGAGCGCGCCAAGGCTTTCTCGATGACGTTGTTGGCGTATGACCCCTTCGTTTCGGCAGATCGGGGTCGTCAACTCGGCGTGGAGCTGGTCTCGCTCGATCAGATCATCGCCGAATCCGATTTTGTGACGATTCACCTCCCCAAGACCAAAGAGACCCTCGGCCTCATCGGACGCGGACTGCTGATGAAGGCGAAGCCATCGCTACGGGTCGTCAACGTGGCGCGCGGTGGGATCGTCGTCGAAGATGAGTTGGCCGAGTGCATCCGCGAGGGCATCATCGCCGGTGCGGCCCTCGATGTGTTCGATACCGAACCACTCGAGTCCTCGCCACTGTTCGACCTCGATGAGGTGGTGGTCACTCCGCATCTCGGGGCCAGTACCCGAGAGGCCCAGGACAAAGCCGGAGATGCCATCGCCGATATGGTCCAGTTGGCGCTCGCGGGCGAGTTCGTCCCCTATGCGGTCAACATCTCCGCAGCCGAGGCCAATGAGACCCTCCGGCCGTATCTGCCGCTCGCTGAGCGTCTCGGTGGACTGTTCGCCTCACTGGTGGGCGAGACTCCCGACGCACTCGAGATCGCCTATGAGGGTGAGATCGGTGGGTTCGACACCCGGATCCTCGGTCTTGCGGTCCTGAAGGGTTTCTTCGGCGACTTCAGCGCCCAGTCGGTGACCTATGTGAACGGCCCACAGCTCGCTGCCGAACACGGTGTCGAGATCCGCGAGGTGACGACGACGGCACCCGATGACTACGTCAACCTCGTCACCGTCTCAGGCGCTGGGCATTCGATCAGCGGGACGCTGCAGGGCCCGCGCCACGAACAGCGCATCGTGCGCATCAACGGCCATACCTTCGACGTGCCACCGGCTCCGCACATGCTGATGGTGGCCAATGACGATCGCCCCGGGGTGATCGGAACCGTCGGGACGCTGCTCGGCAACGCCGGAGTCAATATCGCCGATATGGATGTCGGTCGCGCCGAGCGCGATGGCACCGCAGTGATGCTCATCGCCCCGGCAGCCGAGGTCCCCGCCGATGTGATTGAGACCCTCCGCCACGCACCGGGCATCATCAGCGTCGCGTCACTCACCGGCTGAGACGGCGTCCGGCGCCTCTCATCCTGGGCCACATCACAGGGCCCGAGGATCGGGCATCACCATCAGGACGCGAGGGCGGCGGTGAGCTCGCGGTGCATCCGCTCGGCCTCGGCGCGCGCCGCGGTGGCGAAGTCGGGGCCATCTGAGGCGTACAGCACCTGGCGCGAACTCGACACGATCACCCCGGCCGCGCCCGGAGCCGTCTCACTCCGACCGGCGAGCACCGATGCGTTCAGGTCACCGCCCTGGGCGCCGACACCTGGGATCAGTACTGGCAGAGCCGGCGCGCTGGAGCGGACCCGGCTCAACTGGTCGGGCACCGTCGCTCCGACGACGAGCGCACACTGTCCGTGTTGGGACCATTGTTCGGCAACCATCTCAGCGACAGCCACATACAGCGGCCGGCCCTCGAGGTCGCGGTCCTGGAGTTCACCGGCTCCCGGATTGCTCGTTCGGCACAGCGCGATCACCCCGCCGCGTTCGAGCAGTGGCAGTGCGGCGTCGGTGCCAAGGTAGGGATTGACCGTCACCGCGTGGGCGCCGTAACGCTCGAAGGCCTCGGTCGCATAGTGCTCGGCTGTCGAGCCGATATCGCCGCGTTTGGCGTCGAGGATCAGCACTGCATGGGGGGCGAGGTCACGGATGGCGGCGCAGACCTCCTCGAGTTGGTCCTCGGCGCGCTGAGCGGCGAAATGTGCGATCTGCGGCTTGAACGCACAGGCCAGATCGGCAGTCGCTTCGACGATGGCGCGACAGAAGGTCGCGATCGCCTCGCGCCGCTGGCCGATCGTTGGCGGGAAGCGGGCCGGATCCGGATCGAGGCCGATGCACAGACCGGATCCGCTGGCGGCAGAGGCCTCGTCGAGTCGGGTGTGGAAGTCGACCGGGCTCACTCGGCGACGCTGATGGCTCCGGTCGGGCACATGTCAGCAGCCTCGCGCACCCGGTCCTGAACCTCGGGTGCGGGCTCTTCCTGCAGGATGTACAGGTACCCGTCACCGCGCACCTCAAAGACCTCCGGGCAGACCTGCATACAGGCCCCGGTCGAGGCGCAGGCATCGAAATTGACTGAAACTTTCATTGTGTTCCCCATCTCATGGTCATCAATCCATGGTGATTGACATCGTTGTGGACGTATGTGCCGACATGTGGCGGCGTGCCGCTGGGCTCGGTGTGGTGGACCAGTTGCATGGCTCCAGCCTGCCAGATCAACTGCTCGAACGGCGATACCCGTCGGCCTCAGCAGCCGCCTCGGAGGGGTAACAGCGATCGGGCACGGTGCGGTCGTAGAAGCGACCGCCGGGCACGTGGTAGATCCCGCTGCGAGTCTTGGCCTTGATCGGCGCGGTGGTCGGACATGTCCCGCCGGCCGGTTCCACCCAGGCAACCTGCGGGGTGTCAGCGGCCGATGCGGTCACCGGGCCGGGCCCTGGCGGCTCGGGGGTCGCGGCCGGGAACGGGGGCCACTGCGGTGATGGCGTGGGCTCGGCCTCGCGGCGCCACAGCCGTCGACTGGCGGCCGTGGCCCCGGCGAGGATCAGCAGGATCAGGATGCGTCGGAGCACGACGGACATGGGATCACCCTAGTGGGCGGCGCATCGCCGCTGTGGCTGCGGGCCGAGCCAGCATGTGTCGGAGTGGATGCGAGGGCTTCGACAGCGTGACGTCGATCAGTCGCGAAGTTGACGTTCGAAAGCCGAGAGCACAGCTCGCAGCGATGCGGTGGTGATGTTCGGGTCGGTGCCGATGCCCCAGCGCAGCTCATCATCGGATCCGACGCTCTCCACATAGGCCACCGCCATGGCATCGGCGCCGCGCCCGATGGCATGTTCGGCGTAGTCGACGACGTCGAAGCTCGCCGCTCCCGCGAGGGTGCCATCGAGGCCGTGGAGGCCTTGGACGAAGGCCTCGATCGGTCCATCGCCATCACCGCTGACGGTGATGGCTTGGCCATCGACGTCGATCTGAGCGGTGATATGGGTCTGGCCGCGCCCGTCATGGCTGGTCGTGTTGAGCTCATGGCTGCGAAGACGCAGGCGTGGTTCGATGGGCAGATAGGTCTCGTTGAAGGTCTCCCACATCGTCGCCGGGGTGATCTCAGTGCCGGTGTCCTCACTGAGGTGCTGGATGGCGCGGGAGAACTCGATCTGCATCCGCCTCGGCAGGTCGTAGCCGTGTTCGGTCTTCATGACGTAGGCGACCCCGCCCTTACCGGACTGGGAGTTGACACGGATCACCGCTTCGTAGGTCCGCCCGACATGTTTGGGGTCGATCGGGAGATAGGGCACACCCCAGCGTGGGTACTCACCGTCGACACGACGCTGGTCGAGCGCCTCGAAACCCTTATTGATCGCATCTTGATGCGATCCGGAGAACGCGGTGTAGACCAGATCGCCGACATAGGGGTGTCGGGGGTGTACCGGCAGACGATTGCAGTATTCGGCGGTCCGTCGCAGCGCGTCGATATCGCTGATGTCGAGTTCGGGGTCGACACCGTTGGCGAATAGGTTCATCGCCAAGGTGATGATGTCGACGTTCCCGGTACGTTCGCCGTTGCCGAACAGGGTCCCCTCGACGCGGTCCGCACCGGCCATGACACCGAACTCCGCGGCCGCGACCGCACAGCCGCGGTCATTGTGGGGGTGCAGGCTCAACACGACATGCTCGCGACCCGAGATGGTCCGGCCGAACCATTCGATGACATCGCCGTAGACATTTGGCGAATAGCACTCGACCGTTGCCGGGAGATTCAAGATGATCGGTCGGTCCTCATCGGGTTCGATGACGTCCATGACCGCTTCGCAGACCTCGATGGCGTACTCGGGTTCGGTGAGGGTGAAGCTCTCGGGCGAGTACTCGTAGCGGATCTCGGTATCGCCCATCGTCTGTTCGAGCTTGCGGCACATCTTGGCGCCGTTGACCGCGATGTCGATGATGCCGGCACGATCGAGACCGAAGACCACCTCGCGCTGGAGCGGGTTGGTCGAGTTGTAGAAGTGGACGATGGCGCGCGGCGCGCCCTGCAGGCACTCATAGGTCCGCTCGATGAGCTCGTTGCGACACTGCACCAACACCTGGATGGTCACATTGTCGGGAATGCGGTCCTCGGTGATCAACTGTCGGACGAAGTCGAAGTCGGGTTGGCTCGCAGCGGGAAAGCCGACCTCGATCTCGGTGAAGCCCATCTTGACCAGCTCTTCGAACATGCGGAGTTTGCGGACCGGATCCATCGGGTCGATGAGTGCCTGGTTGCCGTCGCGCAGGTCCACCGAGCACCAGGTCGGGGCGCGATCGATGATCCGATTCGGCCAGGTGCGGTCATGGAGCACGAGTGGGATGAACGGCTCATATTTGTCGAATGGCATCGGGGTGGGGCTGGCAGGCTGTGGTGGCATCGGTGTCGGTCCTCTGGTCGGTGGAGCGTTGGTGTCTGGTCGTGGTTCCGGTCTGGGCGGTCGATTCGCATCGCTCTGGCACCGGTGGGTCCGTTCGTCACCGGAGGCCGACGGTCATCTCGGCCCGGATAGCACAATGCCCCCTCTCGGGGGCGGGGGCGGGCGAACGGGTGCGAGACGCGTCCGCCCTACATAAGCAGCAGCAGGGAGGCGGACATGTGGGCGATGGGACGCGTCGGTGCGAACTGCACTGCATCGCCAGAGCCCATACCACTCGCCATGGTCTCGACTATACGGTGAGGCGATGGGGGTTCACAACGGTACCCTGAGCCGATCATGTCCTCGAATCCTGCGAACCGCTCGGGCCGCGACTCGGGCAACCGACGCAGAAGGCGACCCTCGAGCGGAGATACCACCCGATCCTCGTCGAACTCGCGCGAGCGCTCACAACGGCATGAACGTCGTTCCGATGAGCCGCAGCGCTCCGGGCGGTTGACCTCGGTCAGTGCCCTGCCCCCGGTGGAACCACCGACCGAGTTCGCTGCCCTCGGCGTTCCAGAACGTGTCGACAACGGCCTCGCAGCGGCAGGATTCGCCGCTCCGTTCGCCATTCAGCTCGAGGCGATCCCTGTCGCCCTCGAGGGCCGTGATGTCTGCGGGAGAGCCAAGACCGGATCGGGCAAGACCCTGGCGTTCGGAGTCCCGATGTTGGCCCAGATCACCGAGCGAGCCGCCCCGGCGAAACCGCTCGGCCTCGTGCTGGTGCCAACGCGTGAACTCGCGGTGCAGGTCGCGGAGGTGCTCGAACCGGTCGGTGAGCATTGCGATGTGCGGGTCCTGGCGGTCTATGGCGGGGCCAGCCGATCCCATCAGGTCGATGAACTCGCGAAGGGGGTCGAGTTGGTGGTGGCCACACCGCTGCGTCTGATCGACCTGCTCAAGTCCGGTGAGATCGATCTGTCGGGTGTGCAGTACATGTGCCTCGATGAGGCCGACCGGATGGCAGACGACGGCTTCACTCCCCAGGTGGAGTGGATCCTGCGTCATTGCACCGGCCGACGCCAGACGATGCTGTTCTCGGCCACCCTCGATGGAGATGTCGGCCACCTGATCCGCAATTACCTCAGCGATCCAATCGAGGTGGCGATCGACTCTGCCACCGACACTGTCGGCACGATGCATCATCTGTTCCTGGCAGTGCACCACATGGACAAGACCCGGGTCGTCGCAGCGATTGCGGAGTCCATCCCGAAGCTCGTCGTGTTCTGCCAGACCAAGCGGCTGTGCGACAAGGTGGCCACCGCATTGCAGGATCTCGATGTGAACGCCTCGGCATTGCATGGGGATCTGCAGCAATCCACCCGCGAGCGGGTGCTCCAGCGTTTCGCCGAAGGCAAGCTCTCAGTGCTCGTCGCGACCGATGTGGCGGCGCGCGGTATCGATATCGATGACATCGGAGCCGTCGTCCACTACGACCCGGCCCAGGATGTGAAGGACTATCTGCACCGCTCCGGCCGCACGGCGCGCGCCGGCCGTGATGGGTGGGCGGTGACCCTCGTCGAGTACAACCAGCACACCCAGATGCGGGTGCTCCAGCGCGGCCTCCGCCTTCCCAACAATCCGGCGATCGAGGTGTTCAGCAATAATCCGGGGCTGCGCAATCTCGCGTCCTTCCAAGCGGATTCGACGACCGCAGCGACATGAGTCCGGCGCTGCTGACGGTTCCGGTGCTGGCACTGGTCCTCAGCGGGTGCGGCGGTTCCGCCGATGTCCCCGATCATGCGGCGGGCCTCGATGCGGACGTCGACATCGAACTCGAGGTGGTCGAACCCCTCGGCTTCATCGAGGTGTCGGTGCGGATCGGAGACCGAGACGACGCCGAGTTGATCTCTCTGGCGGCTGATCGCAGCACCCTCGATGGGGCCGATGGTCCGAGCGATGTCGAGCCGATCGCCGACTGCAGCGGCCCCGCCCACGTGCTCGCCGGAGCCGGCGTCACCGGCATCATCGATGATGGCTATGAGATCCGGGTCGACCAGCCGGCGATTTCGGTCGCCGAGGGCGGTGCGACC
>SKFX01000156.1 GCA_007117775.1 Ilumatobacteraceae bacterium | reverse complement strand
GACGGTACGGCTCATCGGCGCGGAACGGTGAGTCGTCGCCGGATCCCACGGCAAGTGCGATGAGTTCGGGTGTCGGCGTGATGAGGCGCTGAGACATCGAGAGTTGCCGGCTCAACGCATGGACCGCACGGAGATGTTCCCTGAGGGCGGCGGCGACATTGGCGCTGACCGCTTCGTCGAGCACCTCGGCGGTGACGAAGGGATTGCCATCACGGTCTCCGCCGATCCACGATCCCATCTTGATGACGGCGCTGGCGTCGATCTCCCGGTGGTCCTCACCGGAGTCACTGAGTCGCCGGGACAGTTGTGCCTCGAGGTCACCCTGCAGCGATGGAATGACCTCGAACAGACTCGCTGGGTAATAACGCAATGCTTCATTGATCTCATCGACGACTCGCAGTTTGGAGAGGCGGAGCACCGCGGTCTGCCAGAGCGTGACAATCTCGGCGGTGATCGCTTCGTCGATCTCGTCGATGCGACTGGGGCTGGTGGCGAAGATACTGCGCTCCTCGAGGAGGTCCGCGACCCGGTTCACCACGGCCAGCACCGTTTGGCGTTTGACCTCGGTGGGATGCGCCGTCAGGACAGGCGTCACCGAGATCGACTCGATCAGATCGCCGATCTCGGAGGCCTCGACGGCTCCGGAGGCGAACAGTTCATCGAGGACCGCCTCGAAGCTGCCGCGCTGCGGAGGTGCTCCGGCATCGAGATGGTGGCGGCGGCGGATCTCGAGGTGGACATCTTCGGCGGTATTGGCCAGCAGAGCGAGCCATCCGAAGGCCCTGATGACATGGAGCGTGTCATCGATGCTGAGATCGCTGAGTTCGGCTTTGAGGCGCCCCACCCCGGCTGAACCGCTGCGGCGGCTCCCGACCGCGGAGCGTCGCACCGTCTCGACCCGCTCGAAGGTGGACTCGGTGGTCTGTTCGCGTATCACTTGGCCCAAAATGCGACCGAGCAGACGGATATCTTCTCGGAGCGCGTCCGCCGGCTCGGTCGAGGCGCTGGTGGGTGGTGTCGGGTCACTCATCGTCGTCCAGTCTGCATCACTGCGGTCGGAGTCCCACTCGTGGAAGGGACAAGGCGGTATCGTGACCACGTGACTCCCGATGGCGGGAGTGAACCGAAGAGGGTGAGATCGTGAGCGAGATTGTCGATCAGCGGCATCTCGATGCAATCGCAGATGCCGACCAGTTCCCCTATTGGCTGGACGGCGCGATCGGGCCCGAGAGCAATCCCACCCTGGTTCGCGCTGAGCATTGTGATCTCTGCGTGGTCGGTGGCGGCTACACCGGTCTGTGGACCGCGATCATCGCCAAAGAGCGTGATCCCTCGATCGATGTGGTGCTCATCGACGCCGGCACCGTCGGAGCGGCGGCGAGTGGTCGCAACGGTGGATTCATGGACGCCAGCCTCACCCATGGGATCTCCAACGCCCTGAGTCGGTGGCCCGATGAGGTGGAACTGCTCGAGGCGCTCGGGATGAGCAACCTCGATGAGATCGAGTCAGCCATCCGTCGCTATCAGATCGACTGCGCCTATGAACGCACCGGGGTGATTTCCGTGGTGCATACCCACCATCCGACCTCGTACCGAGATGACCTGGCCGAGGAGCGTCGGCTGCTCGAACGTCTCGGTCACGAGGTGACCTGGCTCGAGGGCGAGGCGATGCAGGCCGAGGTCCGTTCGCAGAGGCATTACGCCGGGCTCTGGGATCGCAACGGTTCCGCGCTCGTCGACCCGGCCCGGCTGGTCTGGGGGCTCAAAGCGACCGCTGAACGACTCGGTGTGCGGATCTACGAGGACTCCAAGGCGACCGGACTCGAACGCGATGGCATCGGGGTGCTGGTGACGACCTCGCTCGGCAAGATCCGCTCCAGACGGGTCGCGCTCGCAACCAATGCGTTCAAGCCACTCCTGCGTCGGACCGCCAACTACATCGTTCCGGTGTACGACTACTGCATGGTCACCGAGCCATTATCGGACACTCAGTTGGAGTCTGTCGGTTGGCGCAACCGACAGGGCCTGTCCGATACGGCCAACCAGTTCCACTATTACCGGCTGACCCCGGACAACCGCATCTTGTGGGGTGGCTATGACGCGATCTACCACTGGGGCGGCAAGATGAGCGCAGAGCTGGAGAGTCGGCCGGAGTCGTGGGCAAAGCTCAGCCAGCACTTCTTCGAGACCTTCCCGCAGCTCGAGGGCATCGCCTTCACCCACGCTTGGGGCGGTGCGATCGACACCAGCAGCAGGTTCAGTGTCTTTTGGGGCAAAGCGCTCGGCGGTCGAGTGGCCTATGCGCTCGGCTATACCGGCCTCGGTGTCGCATCATCGCGTTTCGGCGGGTCGGTGATGCTCGATCTGCTGCACGGTCGTCGCAGTGTCGCCACCAAAACGGACTTCGTGAGATCCAAGCCTATTCCGTTCCCTCCCGAACCCTTCCGCTTCCTCGGGATCCAGATGACCCGGTGGTCGCTGGATCGGGAGGACCGCACCGGCCGCCGCAATCTGTGGTTGCGCATCTTGGACCGGCTCGGTCTCGGCTTCGACTCGTGATGCGCACAACCCGCTGGACGCAGTGATCAGGCCCGCACCCATACGGCGGTATCGGTGCCGAGCAGGCCATCGTGGACATCGCCTGACGAGATGATGATCTCACCTCGGGGAAGTGGTGCCGCTTCGTCGCCGAGGTTGATCACACAGGTCACGCCACCGCGCCGATAGCTGAGCACCGATGGGTCGCTGGCCAACCACTCGAAGCTCTCATCGTCGCTCAGGTGCCGGCGTCGCAGCGCAAGCGCCGTACGGTAGAGCTCGAGCATCGAAGCCTCGTCACCGGCCTGGACCTCTGCGGCGAGCGTCGCGAACTCGGGTGGTTGAGGCAGCCAGGCCACCGCATCGCCGAATCCGAATGACGGCCCCGTTGCGGTCCAGGGGATTGGGACCCGGCACCCGTCGCGGCCACGATCGGTGTGGTGTGAGCGGAACCAGACGGGATCGTCGCGGACTGAGTCATCGAGATCCCAGACCTCATCGAGTCCGAGTTCTTCTCCTTGGTACAGATAGGCCGCGCCTGGGAGTGACAACAGCAGCAGGGCCGCGGCGCGTGCCCGACGTTGGCCGATGTCCCGATCGGGTTCGCTCGGATCGGATTCGCGCAGCCACGCCCGCCAGCGGGCAGGATCGGGGAGGCCGAAGCGGGTGGCGTGGCGTACCACATCATGGTTCGACAGCACCCAGGTGTTGGAGGCGCCGACCTGCGACAGCGCCCTCATTGATTCGTCGATCACGCTTCGCAGCGCTGCGGCGTCCCAGGGGGTCTCGAGGAACGAGAAGTTGAATGACTGGTGGTATTCATCACTGCGGACGTAATTGGCGAGCCGATCCGGGTGGACCCATGCCTCAGCCACCAACACGGCGCCGTCGTAGTGATCGACCACGGCACGCCATTCGCGCACGATGTCATGGATCTCGTCGCGGTCCCAATGCGGATGGTCGTCGGAGTCGACCACGTGGACCACCGGGCCGTAGGCATCGACATCGGGCATCTCGGGGTGTTTGACGAGTCCGTGGGCGACATCGACTCGGAACCCGTCAGCGCCGTGGTCGAGCCAGAAGCGCAGAACATCGAGGAAGTTCGCTCTGACCTCGTCGTTGTCCCAGTTCAGGTCGGGTTGGGATGGGTCGAACAGGTGCAGGTACCACGAGCCGTCGGCGAGTTGTGTCCACGCTGGGCCTCCGAAGACCGATCGCCAGTTGTTGGGTGGGCCGCCGTCGCGGCCCGCTGAGAAGTGATAGCGCTGGCGCGCCGGAGATGAGGGGTCCGCCAGCGCCTCTTGGAACCAGCGGTGCTGGTCGGAGGTGTGGTTGGGCACGAGGTCCAAGATGACGCGGATGCCGTGATCGTGGGCATCGGCGATGAAGGCCTCAGCCTCGGCGACCGTTCCGAAGCGGTCATCGATCGCGAAGTAATCAGCGACGTCGTAGCCACCGTCTGCCAGCGGTGACGAATACCACGGATTGATCCAGATGGCGTCGACCCCGAGGTCTCGCAGGTAGCCGAGGCGTGACCGCAGGCCCGCGATATCGCCGGTACCGTCACCGTCGCCGTCTGCGAAGGACCTGATGTACACCTGATAGATGACCGCTGAGCGCCACCACGGTGTCGACGGCATCGGTGGTATCGGACGGTCCCTGGCGGCGTCATCAGAGGCGGTTGCTGCGGTCACGTTGGTCATCTCACCTTCTCGTCGAGTGCTGTCGAGACTAGTGGTGCCTCTCGGAGCCCGGCACTCCATATCGTGGTCGCGACGGGGAGCGCAGCGATGCGCCAGCCGCACCTGCAGCGTCCACCGACTGTGAGTGACCATATGCTAAAGATTGTTCTCGTGATCGCGAGGGCCTGGCGCCCCGAGGGGAGCTGACATGATCGAAGTGCTGGGTGACGTTCTGGTGAAGGCGGTGGGCATCGCGATTTCTCCCATGCCGATCATCGGCCTCATCTTGATGCTCATCTCGGCGCGTGCCCGCATCACCGCACCATTGTTCACGCTCGGGTTCACCCTCGGGGT
>SKFX01000033.1 GCA_007117775.1 Ilumatobacteraceae bacterium | reverse complement strand
CGATGGTGACGACGATCTGATCGCAGGGGATCGCTCCTCGTGGCTTGGCCATGTGAACTCCGATGGGTCTCAGGTGGTGTTCATCACCCGCGCCGGGAATCTGTCCGAGGTGGCGGTCTCGGCCGGTGGTGAGGCGACGGACGGCGATCTCTATCTGGCCGAACTCGGCCTCGATGAACTGACCCGGGTCACCGACCTCGTGGCCACCGGGGTGCCCGCCGCTCATGCGAACCCGCGCTTCTCCGCGTCGGGCCGACGGCTGGTCTTTGACACCCTCGTCGGCGACCGCCTCGGTGATGCCCCGATGCCCGAATCGTTTCCGACCTCTCCTGCTCCGGACGATGAGCCCGGTGGGGAGTCGGCACCTGACGATGAGCCCCGCTCCAATCCGGTCGAGCCGACCATTGCGGTGACCACCCTGACACCGGGGGAGATCGATGCCCCGGCGCGTTCGGTGGTGACGATCATCACCACCCCGAAGGTGTCGATGCCGGATCTCGATTTCGGTTCGGTGATCGTCGGCCTGCCGGGCGATGAGCGATTCGTGCGGGTCCGCAACGATGGCCCCGGTGTGTTCCGGCCCGATTCGATCATGACCACCGACGCCCGCTTCATCGTCACCGATAACGGCACATGTCGAAGCGGTGTCATCGTGGCCGCCGGATCAGCCTGCACGGTCACGGTGATCTTCCGACCCGATGATGACGCGCCGGTCACCGCCGAGTTGGTGGTGGCCGAAGACGGCGATTCGGTCGATGGTGCGGCGGTGGCGCGCTCGGTGCTGAGTGGTGCCGGTGGGGAACCGGTGATCCGCGTCGAGCCGGCCGGAGTCGATCTCGGAGCAGCGGTCATCGGTGCGGTCGATGATGATGGTGAGTTGCTGCCCGCCGCATTCGACGTGATCGGATTCGTCAATGTCGGTGAGGTGGCACTGGTCGTCTCGGAGATCTCGGTATCGGGTCCGGATTTCGTCGTTCTCTCCGAGGACTGCACCGCCCGTGCGCTCGGGCCGGCGGGTCGCTGTGAGGTGGCGGTCGCGTACCGGCCTGCATCGGCCGGCAACCATTCGGCCGTGGTGCGGGTCTCGTCGTCGGATCAGCAGTACGCGGCGGCGGTGGTCAGCGCCAGCGCCGAGTATCGCCCGGTGATCGAGACCTTCGCTGATGCCGTGCCCGCCGGAGCGCCGATCGGGGTGTCCCTCATGGGATTCGCAGCCGAGGCCGATGTGGTGGTGGGTCTGTCGGACCGTCCCGACACCTGGGTGGCGGTGCGCACCGATGCCGATGGTCGTGCGATGGCGCTCATCGAGACCCGGCGTCTCGAGCGTTCCGGTGAGCGCACCGTCATGGCCGTCGGACCCGGCAACCTGCGGACGTCGACGACCATCGACATTGAGCGCGGTCAGCCGGCCGCGGTCGCTCTCCCCGGTTTCGGCTACGGCTTCAGCGGCCGCTGAGCGTGCCGCCGAGCAGCACCGCCACCTGGCAGCCGTCGGCATCGAGGCTGCCGGCCGCCTCGCATTCCACCCGCAGCGAGACCGTTTCGCCGGGCGCGATCGGCAGTGGGCTCTGGCGCGGCTGATACTCATTGGGCATGCTCATCAGGCCGAGGTCCCATTCATAGACGGTCTCATCACCGCGTGCCAGCACGGCGCGGCCGAGATCGCCATTGGGGTTCATCAAGACGATGTCGACGATGTCGAAACGGGCATCACCCGGCACTTCATAGGAGTCGGCACTCACCCCGCCGACCGGGATGGTCACCTCGAGGCGCGGGGCGATGGGGAGGGCCTCAGCACCCGGATCGATGGTCTCGACCGGGCCTGATCCGTCCGGGGCAGTGGTGGCTGGCGGCATCGTGTCGTTATCGGCACCGGTTTCAGCGATGCGTTCGTCCACGGCGCGCTGCGCGATGGTGTCGATCTCGGGGCGGATGACCCCGAACCAGGCGGCGGTGGCCGCTGCGATGAGCGCGGCGAGGCCGCCGAGGCGAACCAGGACACCGGGGGTGATCAGTGGGCTCTGCACCATCGTGGCCGCAGCCGACACCGTTGGATGGTCGGGTTCAGCCGCCTCAACCCTGAAGGGCAGTTCGCGATCGCTGAAGCGGGCGATGCGCGTTCGGGCTCGGGCCCGAAGCAGCACCAGTGCGGACGAACCCGGTTCGATGCCGATCGATGGGGGATCGAACATCCCGTCGAGGCGTCCGGTGGGGTCCACGAGATTGAGTCGGCAGTTCGCCGGGGCGTTGCCGTCATTGTTGATGAGGAATTCGAATGTGGTGCGGCGGCGGCCACGGCGCACCGGCTGCAGTGCGTGGACCTCACGGTGATCGAAGGGATCGATCTCGATGGTGGTATCGGCGGTGATCGAATCGGTGTCGAGCCCGCTGAGCGAGACCAGTTTGACGATGATCTCGGTGGCTCCGGCGGTGGTGGTGGCGGTCTGTGGCGGCTCGATATCGACGGCGACGGGAATCGAGGCACCCGCGGCGAGGGTCACCGTCGGCGCCTGGATCCGGATCCAGTTGGCGGCCATACCGATCGGGGTGATCGACCAGGAGGCTTCGGTGGGTCCGAGATTGGTGATCGACAGTGTCAGCGTGCATGACGCGCCGGGTCGCAGCCGGCGGTGCTCGTCGATGAACAGGGCCTGAACGGTCACCGCGGTGACGATATCGGATCGTCGATGCGCACCTTCGCCGGCTTGTTGTGTTGGCTGGATCTCACGCCAGATCGACAGCACTGTGTCGATCGCGCGGTGTCGGGGTCGGGTGATCGGGTGGTCGTGCCGATCGGCCCCTACGATGGGTTGCGATGTCTATCGAACGCGACGATTCGGATCGCTCTGGGACGCCGGGGCCGCTGAAGCGCCCCCGGCGCCTGCGCACCACCGCGGCGATGCGCGATCTCGTTGCACAGACGACGCTGCGGGTCGATGATCTGGTGGCACCACTGTTTGTGCGCGAGGGGATCGACTCACCGCAGCCGATCACGTCACTGCCCGGCGTGGTCCAGCACACCCGTGACTCATTGCGCGCCGAGGTGGCCGAGTTGGCGGGCCTCGGCGTCAAGGGCGTGATCCTGTTCGGTGTGCCCGCCACCAAGGATGCGATCGGATCCGGGGCGTTCGATCCCGATGGCATCGTGCAGATCGCGCTCGCCGACCTGCGGTCCGAGGTCGGCGATGAGGTCGTGGTCATGGCGGATCTGTGCGTCGATGAGTACACCGATCACGGTCACTGTGGTGTGCTCGATGCCGACGGCCGGGTGGACAATGACGCCACGCTCGAGATCTATGCCCGAGCCGCCGTCGCCCAGGCGCGCGCCGGGGCCGATGTTGTGGCCCCGAGCGGGATGATGGACGGCCAGGTCGCCGCGATCCGCCGGGCCCTCGATGCCGATGGGTTCAACAGGGTCGCGATCCTGGCCTATTCGGCCAAGTATGCGAGCGGCCTCTATGGACCGTTCCGTGACGCCGTCGATGTCGAGATCGCCGATGGCGGTGACCGGCGTGACTACCAACAGGACTGGCGCAATGTCGATGAGGCGATGGTCGAAGTCGCCGCCGATATCGAACAGGGTGCCGACATGGTGATGGTGAAACCGGCACTCAGCTATCTCGATATCATCACCCGGGTCCGCAGTCGCTTCGATGTGCCCGTCGCTGCCTATCACGTGAGCGGTGAGTACTCGATGATCAAAGCGGCGGCGGCGAACGGCTGGATCGACCATGATGCGGTGGCGATCGAGCAGTTGACCGCCATCAAGCGCGCCGGGGCGTCGATCGTCTTGACCTATCTGACCCGCTGGTTCGCTGAGTCCGGGTCGCAGCATCTGGAGGCGCGATGAGCCTGATCCCCGGCCGTGATGCGGTCGATCCCGTCGAGGCCGGCGCACCGGGCATGGTCCCGGTCTGTGATCTTCAGCGCTGTGAGGAGGCCGGCTGCACAGCGGTGCTCTGCCGTGGCCTCGGCCTCGCCAGCAATGCCGAGGCCTTCGAGCGGTCGCGCCGTGCCATTCCCGGCGGGGTGAACTCCTCGATCCGTGCCTTCGCGGCGGTCGGCGGTGAACCCTATGTGGTGGCGTCGGCATCGGGGGCGACCATCACCGATGTCGAGGGTGTCGAGCGCTTCGACCTGGTCCAGAGCTATGGGGCGGTGATCCTCGGCCATGCGCATCCGGCGATCGGTGCCGCAGTCGCCGAAGCGGCTGCATCGGGCACCTCCTATGGGGCGCCGACGGCGCGTGAGATGAAGCTCGCCGAGCAGATCGCAGCCAGTGTGCCGTCATGTGATCTGGTGCGGTTCATGAACTCGGGCACCGAGGCGACGAGCACCGCGGTGCGTTTGGCGCGCGGTGCCACCGACCGCGATCGCATCGTCACCTTCCATGGCAACTTCCACGGGGCCACCGACGCGCTGTTGGCCGCCGGTGGCAGCGGTGTGGCCACCTTGGGCCTCCCCGGAACCGCCGGGGTGCCGGCGGGTGCGGTGGCCGAGACCCTGGTGGTGCCGTACAACATCGTCCCCGAACTCGATGAGTCGGTGGCGGCGGTGATCGTTGAGCCGATCGCAGCGAATATGGG
>SKFX01000116.1 GCA_007117775.1 Ilumatobacteraceae bacterium | reverse complement strand
TATCGGCGCGCTATCGGTGCAGCGTCGCTCCGTGACCGTCGCCACCTCGTTGGGCAGGGTTGGGAGCAGAGCGGGGTGCCGATAGCATTTCCAAGCCGTGCCGCGAAGGTGTTCGGGGCACGCGAATAATCCAGTTCGACGTCCGTGTGAGCCTCTGCGGAGGGACCTCACGGCAACCCGAGTTCTCCGCAGTTTCGTCTCCCGGCCCTTCGGGGGCGAGCGCGGTCGTTCCGCACCGGCCCATCGGGCCGTGGGCTCATCGCCTGCATCCGATGTGGTCGACAACGATGCTCCGGCATCACAGATCCGATCGAATCCGAGTCGTCGGCGCCGATGCGTCCCGGCTCGGAGTTGGACCAAATCAGACAAGGAAGAGCTGCCATGGCAGACAAAGCGATCGTCGGCGAGAAGGTCGGCATGACTCAGACGTGGGTCGATGACCGGGTGGTCCCGGTCACGGTGCTGCGCGTCGCCCCGATGCGGATCGTCCAAATCAAGACCACTGAGCGCGATGGCTACACCGCGCTGCAGGTCGCGTTGGGCGAACGCGATGCCAAGAAACTGTCGCGTCCGCTGGCGGGTCACTATGCGGCTGCCGGTGTTGACCCGGGCCGTCATCTGCTCGAACTGCGCCTCGACGATGTCGACGGCTATGAGGTGGGCCAGGAACTGACCGCAGCCGAGATCCCGGCCGGGACCCTCGTCGATGTGACCGGCACCAGCCGGGGCAAGGGCTTCGCCGGCACGATGAAGCGTCACAACTTCAGCGGCCAGGGCGCCAGCCACGGTAACCACAAGCACCATCGTGCCCCGGGTGCCATCGGCTCATGTGCCTTCCCGGGTCGCGTGTTCAAGGGCCTGCGCATGTCGGGCCATATGGGCCATGAGCAGGTCACCACCCAGAACCTCGAGGTGGTCGAGTCCGATCCCGAGCGTCAGGTGATGCTGGTGAAGGGGTCGGTCCCCGGCCCCAATGGGGGACTGATCATGGTTCGCAACGCCGCCAAGGTCGTGGTGAAGGAGTCCTGATGCCAACAATCGCCGTCAAGAACCCCTCCGGTGCTGAGACCGGTTCGGTGGACCTCGATGCCGAGGTCTTCGGAATCGAGCCCAATATCGCCGTCATGCATCAGGTGGTCACCGCCCAGCTGGCGCGTCGCCGCTCGGGCACCCAGAGCACCAAGACCCGATCCGAGGTCCGCGGTGGCGGTGCCAAGCCCTACCGCCAGAAGGGCACCGGCAACGCCCGTCAGGGTTCGATCCGCGCCCCGCACTATTCGGGCGGCGGGATCGCTCTCGGCCCCAAGCCCCGCTCATATGCCCAGCGCACCCCCAAGAAGATGATCCGCCTCGCCACCCGTTCGGCATTATCGGACCGTGCCGGCGAGGGCCGCGTCATCGTGGTCGACGACTGGGGCTTCGATGCCCCGAGCACCAAGGCCGCCAAGGCAGCGCTCGGTGCGCTCGGCGTCGAGTCCCGCGCCCTCATCGTGGTGAACCGCGATGACACCAATGCATGGTTGAGCTTCCGCAACCTCCCCGAGGTGCAGCTCATCGAGGCCGGGGAGCTCAACGCCTATGACGTGTTGTGCAATGACTGGCTGATCTTGACCACCGCATCGCTGCAGGCCGTCACCTCCCACGGCACCGTCGGCGCCGCCAAGAGCGAAGAGAACCAGGACTGATCATGAAAGATCCCCGCGACATCATCATCGCCCCGGTGGTCTCTGAGAAGACCTATTCCCTCGTCGAGACCGGGGTGTACACCTTCCAGGTGCATCCCTCGGCCACCAAGCCCGAGATCCGCGACGCCATCGAGTCGATCTGGGACGTCGAAGTCCGCAAGGTCAACACCTTGAATCGTCGCGGTAAGCGGTCGCGCACCCGCGGCACCAACCGCGTCGGCCAGAAGCCGAACACAAAACGAGCCATCGTCACCCTGGCAGCCGGTGAGATCCCGCTGTTCGAGAACTGAGGACGTCATGGGTATCCGATCACGCAAACCGACCAGTCCCGGCCGCCGGGCGCAGACCTCCTCGGATTTCTCCGAGATCACCAAGGATTCGCCCGAGAAGTCGCTGCTCGCGCCGCGGCCGCGTACCGGTGGACGCAACTCCTACGGCCGCATCACCTCGCGCCATCGCGGTGGTGGTCATAAGCGCCGCTACCGGGTGATCGACTTCAAGCGGACCAAAGACGGCGTGCCAGCCAAGGTTGCCGCCATCGAATATGACCCGAACCGCACCTGTCGGATCGCGCTCTTGCACTACCGCGACGGCGAGAAGGCGTACATCCTGGCGCCGCGCGGCCTCAGCGTCGGCGACGAGGTGGCCAGCGGCCAGGGTGCCGATATCCGTCCGGGCAACGCACTGCCGTTGCGTTATATCCCGGTCGGAACCGTGGTCCACAATGTCGAACTGCGCCCCGGCCAGGGCGGCAAGATCGGCCGTGCGGCGGGGATGGCGGTGCAGTTGGTCGCCAAGGACGGTGACTTCGCGACCCTGCGGATGCCCTCGACCGAGATGCGTCGGGTGCTGATCGACTGTCGCGCCACCGTCGGTGAGGTCGGCAACTCAGAACACGAGTTGCTCAAGATCGGCAAGGCCGGTCGCAACCGCTGGCGCGGTGTGCGGCCCCAGACCCGCGGTGTCGCCATGAACCCGGTCGACCACCCCCTCGGCGGTGGTGAGGGCCGGACCTCTGGTGGCCGTCCTGCGGTGTCGCCGTGGGGCAAGCCCGAGGGCCGTACCCGAAGCAAGAAGAAGCCGTCACAGAAGTTGATCGTTCGTCGCCGCCGCTCCGGCCGGGGACGTCGGTGATCCGGAGCACAGCAGGGATCGAAGGGTAAACCAACCATGTCACGCAGTCTCAAGAAGGGCCCGTTCGTGGACGAGCATCTGCTCGCCAAGATCGACGCGCAGAACGAAGCCGGCGAGCGCAAGGTCGTCAAGACCTGGTCGCGTCGCTCGACCATCATCCCCGATATGGTCGGCCACACCATCGCGGTCCATGATGGCCGCAAGCACGTCCCGGTGTACATCACCGAGTCGATGGTCGGTCACAAGCTCGGCGAGTTCAGTCCCACCCGCACCTTCCGGTTCCACGCCGGCCAGGAGAAGAGCGCGAAGGGTCGTCGCTGATGCCCGGACCGAAGCTGAACGAGGGCGCCACCGTGGTCGGTGAGCGCACCGGAACCCGGGCCAGTGCCCGCTATGTGCGCGTCTCGGCCCGCAAGGCCCGCGTCGTGCTGAACCTGATCCGCGGCCTCGATGTCCGCCGCGCCGATGAGGTGTTGCAGTTCACCGATCGCGCTGTGGCCCGCGAGATCCGCAAGGTGCTCGCCAGTGCGGTCGCCAATGCAGTGCACAATGACGAACAGGATCCCGATGAGCTCTACATCTCGGCGTGTTTCGCCGATGAGGGCCCGACGATGCGCCGCTTCCGTCCCCGGGCCCGCGGTCGCGCCACCCGCATCCGCAAGCGCTCCTGCCATATCACGATCATCGTGTCGCGGATGAGCGATGAGCGCCTCGCCGTCATCGCGGCCCGCGCCGAGTCCGGCGGCCGTCCGGCTTCGGTCAGCCGTCAGGCCCGCGTCGAGCGCAGCCGTCGTCGTGCCGAGGCCGCCGCAGCGGAGATCGACGAGATCGAGGCCGATGAGACCGGCGAGGACGTCACCGATGATGCTGGCGAGCCAGCCGATGGCGAGATGCCCGCCGGTGCGGTTCCGCCACTCGAGGACGGCTCGGCACCAGAGGGTCATCCGATCAAGGCCAATGCCGACTCGGGCCTCTACCACGAGCCCGATTCGCGCTACTACGACGTGACCGTGGCCGAGTTCTACTTCGAATCCGCTGAGGCCGCCGAGGCCGCCGGGTTCACCAAGCCGGCATCCGCGAGCGATGACGCAGCCAGCGACGACGACACCGACAGCGGCGACGCTGGCGATGAGGGAGACGACTGAATCATGGGTCAGAAGATCAACCCGTACGGCTTCAGGCTCGGAGTCTCGACCGATTGGAAGAGCCGCTGGTTCTCCGAGCGCGAGTACTCGCAGTATCTGACCGAGGACTGGAAGATCCGCGATGCGATCATGGGCCGGCTCGAGTCCGCCGCGATCAGCCGGATCGAGATCGAACGCACCCGCGATAAGGTGCGCGTCGATGTGCATACCGCCCGGCCGGGCATCGTGATCGGCCGGCGCGGCGCCCAGGCCGATGAATTGCGTGCTGCGATCACCGAGATCACCGGTAATCCCAAGGTGCAGTTGAACATCGTCGAGATCAAGTCCCCCGAGCTCGACGCTGCGCTGATCGCCCAGGGTGTCGCCGATCAGTTGGCGAACCGCATCGCATTCCGTCGCGCCATGAAGCGCGCCGTGCAGAACGCCCAGCGCGCCGGAGCCCTCGGGATCCGGGTCCAGTGCTCGGGCCGTCTCGGCGGGGCCGAGATGAGCCGCACCGAGTGGTACCGCGAGGGGCGGGTACCGCTGCACACCCTGCGCGCCGATGTCGATTACGGCTTCCGCGAGGCGCGGACCACCTCTGGTCGGGTCGGGGTCAAGGTCTGGCTCTACCGCGGCGATATCTTGCCGTACAAGTCCCAGAGCGATGACAAGATCGCCCGTGAGGCCGCCATGGCGGTCGGGGAGACCTCGGGTCATGCCACCGACGAGCCCCGTCGGGTGGTCTCATCGGCGGCCCGCCCCACCGAGGTCGAGGCTGAACCGTTGGTCAAAGAGGCCGATCCCGAACTCGAGAAACTGCTCGATGAGGAAGAGGACATCGCTCGCCGTACCCATGAGGCCCACGAGACCCCGCATTTCCGGGATTCGGACTGAACAGGACACATCATGTTGATGCCACGCAAAGTCGCCCACCGCAAACACCATCGTGGGCGCACCAAGGGAAACACCAAGGGCGGCTCCGAGCTGAACTTCGGTGAATACGGGATCCAGGCCCTCGAGCCGGGGTGGTTGACGGCGCGCCAGATCGAGGCTGCCCGTATCGCCATGACCCGGTCCATCAAGCGCGGTGGCAAGGTGTGGATCAACGTGTTCCCCGATAAGCCCATCACCCAAAAGCCCGCTGAGACCCGGATGGGCTCGGGTAAGGGCAACCCCGAGTACTGGGCGGCCGTGGTCCGTCCCGGCCGGGTGCTGTTCGAGCTGTCGTTCCCCAATGAGGAGCAGGCAAAGATCGCGCTCAACAAGGCGATCCAGAAACTGCCGATCAAGGCCCGCATCATCACCCGCAACGAGACGATCTGAGCCACGAGGACTGCCATGGCACGCAAACAGGACAAGCTGAAGGAAATGGATCTGGCCGAACTGCTCGACGAGCTTCGCGCCACCAAACAGGAGGCGCTCAACCTGCGGTTCCGCAATGCGACCGGTCAGCTCGAGAACACCGCCGAGATCGGCCGGGCGCGTCGACAGATCGCCCGTATCAACACGTACATCCGCCAGCGCGAGATCGCAGCGGCCGAGAACGCCCAGTGAGAACGGTGACCACAGATGTCTGACTCAACCACCCCATCCAGCCCCGAGATCCGCGCTGCGCGCAAGGTCCGCGAGGGTGTCGTCGTCTCGGCGTCGATGGACAAGACCCGCATCGTCGCGGTGACCGAGCGGGTGCGCCATGCCCGCTACAACAAGTTCGTCCAGCGCACCAAGCGGCTGTACGTCCATGACGAGGCCAATGACGCCAATCCGGGCGACCGCGTCCGGGTCATGGAGACCCGCCCATTGTCCAAGACCAAGCGCTGGCGCGTGGTCGAGATCCTGGAGCGGGCGAAGTGATGTCGTCGATCGGTTCGAATCCAGCCGTTCTGTCACGTTCGATGCCAACTGCGATGTCTGCAGAGGTGAGGTCATGATCCAACAGGAATCGCGACTGCGAGTCGCGGATAACTCCGGTGCCAAAGAGGTGCTGGTCATCAAGGTCCTCGGTGGGACCCGGCGTCGTTACGCCTCGATCGGTGATGTCTTCGTGGCCACCGTCAAGGATGCGGCTCCGGGCGCTGCGGTCAAAAAGGGCGAGGTCGTGCGCTGTGTCGTGGTGCGCACCAAGAAGGAGAAGCGTCGTCCCGATGGCAGCTATATCCGCTTCGATGAGAACGCTGCGGTGTTGATCAAGGACGATCTCACACCGCGCGGAACTCGTATCTTCGGCCCCGTCGGCCGTGAGTTGCGCGACCGCAAGTTCATGCGAATCGTCTCATTGGCTCCGGAGGTGATCTGAGATGAAGCTCAAGAAAGGCGACACCGTGCGGGTGATGACCGGCAAGGACAAGGGCAAAGAGGGTGAGATCATCCGCGTCATGCCCGATTCCAACCGCGTCATCGTCTCGGGTGTCAATACCGCGAGCAAGCATCAGCGCCCCCAGCGCGCCAACGACCGTGGCGGCATTATCGACAAGGACATGCCGATCGATGCGAGCAATGTCATGTTGGTCCACAACAACAAGGCGGTCCGCGTCGGCTACCGGGTCGACGACGATGGCACCAAGGTCCGCGTGGCCCGTCCCGGTGGAGAGGTGATCTCATGAGTACCGATACCCAGACCCGCACCGTGCCTCGCCTCAAGATCCAATACCACGATGAGATCAAGGCGGCGCTCGCCGAGCAGCTGCAGATCGCGAATCCCATGCAGGTGCCGACGCTCGAGAAGATCTCGATCAACATGGGTGTCGGCCGGGCCGCTCAGCAGCCCTCGCTGATCGAGGGTGCGGTCGCCGATCTCACCGCCATTGCGGGCCAGAAGCCGGTGGTGACCAAGGCCAAGACCTCGATCGCCGGGTTCAAACTGCGCGAAGGCCAGGCCATCGGCGTCAAGGTCACGCTGCGCGGTGACCGGATGTGGGAGTTCTTCGACCGCCTCGTCGCCGTGGCGATCCCGCGTATCCGCGACTTCCGCGGACTGTCCCCGTATTCGTGGGATGGCCGCGGTAACTACACCTTCGGGTTGCGAGACCAGACCGTGTTCCCCGAGATCGACTACGACAAGGTCGACACCCAGCGGGGGATGGACATCACCATCGTCACCACCGCAACCACCGATGAAGCCGGCCGGGCCCTCCTCGACGCCTACGGCTTCCCGTTCAAGCGTGATGAGGATGCGGCCGGCGAACCCCGTCCGCGCAAGCGTCGCCGGCATGTGCCGGGCAAGAGGAAGTGAACTGAGATCCCATGGCTAAGAAAGCATTGATCAACAAGGCGGCTCGGACGCCGAAATTCAAGGTCCGGGCCTATACGAGATGTCGTCGCTGTGGACGCGCCCGATCGGTGTACCGCAAGTTCGGATTGTGCCGTGTGTGCCTGCGCGAGCTGGCGCACGCCGGTGAGATCCCCGGTCTGACGAAGTCGAGTTGGTGAGGAGGCCCCGATGTTGACCGATCCCATCGCCGACATGCTCACCCGGGTCCGCAACGCCAATTCGGCGATGCACGACGAGGTCCGCATGCCGTCATCCAAGCAGAAGGTGGCGCTCGCCCAGATCCTCCAGCAGGAGGGCTATATCGCCGGTTTCGACGTCGCAACGGGGACGAACGCCCCCGGTGACGTGCTCACGATCCAGCTCAAGTACAGCCCCGAGCGCGCCCGCACCATCTCGGGCCTCCAGCGCATCTCGACCCCGGGTCTGCGGGTGTACCGCAAGTCCGACAAGATCCCCCGGGTGCTCGGTGGCCTCGGCGTTGCCGTGCTCTCCACCAGCCAGGGTCTGATGACCGACCGCGAGGCGCGCCGTCGCCGGGTCGGCGGAGAGGTCCTCTGTTACGTCTGGTGACCACCAGATGATCTGCATCGATCAAGGAACGCACTATGTCACGTATCGGTAACGCACCCATCAAGGTCCCCTCGGGAGTCGAGATCAACGTCTCGGGTCGCGAGATCACCGTCAAGGGCCCCAAGGGCACCCTGTCGCGGCCGCTGCCCGGCGAGATCACCGTGGTGATCGACGGCGAGGAGTTGCGCGTCGAGCGCCCCGACGATTCGCGTATCCAGCGCGCCATGCATGGCCTCACCCGGTCGCTCGTCAACAACATGGTGATCGGTGTCAGCGAGGGGTTCAAGAAGGAACTCGAGATCGTCGGCGTCGGTTACCGTGCAGAGGCGCAGGGCCCCAACGGCTTGAAGTTGTCGCTCGGCTACAGCCATGCCGTCCCCTATAAGGCGCCCGACGGCATCGTGTTCGAGGTGCCCTCACCCACCCAGGTGATCGTGACCGGGATCGACAAAGAGGTCGTCGGCCAGGTCGCCGCCAATATCCGCAGTTTCCGCAAGCCCGAGCCCTATAAGGGCAAGGGAGTCCGTTATGCCGGCGAGCGCATCGTGCGCAAGGCCGGTAAGGCCGGCAAGAAGTGACCGTTAGCGCAGTCCGCCAGGAGCAGCCATGACCGATATCGCCAAACAGCGCCGAGAGGGACGGATCCGTCGTCACCGGCGCGTCCGCAAGAAGATCCACGGCACCGCCGAGCGTCCGCGCCTCGCTGTGTACCGTTCGAACAAGCATCTCTCGGTGCAGTTGATCGACGACGATGCCGGCGCCACGCTGGCCGCTGCGTCGACGATGGAGGCCGCCGACGGCTCATCGGGGAGCGTCGCTGCGGCCACCCGCGTCGGTGAGCTCATCGCCGAGCGTACGAAGGCCGCAGGGATCACCTCGGTGGTGTTCGACCGCGGCGGATACGCCTATCACGGTCGGGTGGCAGCGGTTGCTGCTGCAGCCCGCGAAGCAGGACTGGAGTTCTGATGTCGAATGTCTCTGCACCCACCAATGCCTCGACCGATGAGGGCGGCCTGCGCGAATCGCGGGTCATCACCATCAACCGTGTCGCCAAGGTGGTCAAGGGCGGTCGTCGATTCTCGTTCACCGCGCTCGTGGTGATCGGTGATGGCAACGGTCGCGTCGGCCTCGGCTACGGCAAGGCCAAAGAGGTGCCCCTCGCCATCCAGAAGGGCACCGAGGAGGCCAAGCGCAATCTGTTCGAGGTGCCCCTCGCTGGCAGCACCATCATCCATACCGTCATCGGTGAGACCGGTGGTGGACGGGTGTTGATGAAGCCTGCAGCCACCGGTACCGGCGTGATCGCCGGCGGTGCGGCCCGGATCATCTTGGAAGAGGCCGGCGTGCATGACGTGCTCTGCAAGTCGCTCGGTTCAGCCAATCACATCAACGTGGCGCGCGCCACGATCGCCGGCCTCAAGTCGCTGCGTCGGCCCGATGAGGTGGCGGCTCTGCGCGGTCTCCCGGCAGATTCGTTCGTGCCCAAGGGCATGTTGAACGCCTATGAGGAGCGCCAGCGCGGCCAGCGCCACAGCGAATCCGGAGGTGCCCAATGAGTTCCGGCGAGATCACCGTGACCCAGATCCGCTCCAGTATCGGTTCCAAGCCCAAGACCCGCGGCACGCTGCGCGCCCTCGGTCTGGGTCGGATCGGCAAGACCAACACCCTGCCCGATCGTCCCGAGATCCGCGGCATGATCGCCCGCGTCCCGCACCTCATCGAGGTGCGCGACGGTGCGGAGAAAGCGAGCGACTGAGATGCGCGTCCATGACCTGAAACCAGCCGAGGGTTCCAAGAAGCCCCGCCGTCGCGTCGGTCGCGGCACCGCCGGCAAGGGTGGCAAGACCGCCGGTCGCGGCACCAAGGGCCAGCGCGCCCGCAATACGGTGCGGCGCGGCTTCGAGGGCGGTCAGATGCCCCTCAAACAGCGCGTCCCGAAGCTCAAGGGTTTCAACAACCCGTTCCGTGTCGAGTATCAGGCGGTCAACCTGGACCAGCTCCGTTCGCTGGAGGTCGCCGATATCACCCTCGATGTGCTCGTGGAGCGCGGCATCATCCAACGCGGTGAGTTCGTCAAGATCCTGGCCCGCGGTGAACTGTCGGGCGCGGTGAACGTCGAGGCCCATGGCATCTCGGCCGCTGCCCGCTCGGCCATCGAAGCCGCCGGTGGTTCGGTGACGTTGATCGAACTGCCCTTCAAGGCCGAGGGTCGCGCCGGTCGCCCGGCGGTCTCGGGGAACCAGTTCACCAACCGCTGATCGCTTCGACGATGGCCCGGCTCAGCACCGCCGGGGCCACCGCTGATAGCGTCGCATCCACCATCGCATCGAGGAATCGCACGTGATCTCCAACCTGAAGAACGCCTTCAAGATCGCCGATCTGCGCAATAAGTTGCTGTTCACGTTCATGATCGTGGCGGTGTATCGAGTCGGTGCTGCGATCCGTGTTCCCGGTGTCGATCCGTTGGCGATCGATCAGTTGCGCTTCGGCGCCCAAGACGGTGCGCTCGGGCTGTTCAACCTGTTCTCCGGTGGAGCCTTCGAGAGCTTCTCGATCTTCGCGCTCGGCATCATGCCCTACATCACCGCCAGCATCATCATGCAGGTGCTCGGTGTGGTGATCCCCAAACTCGAGGAGCTCCAGCAACAGGGTGCGGTCGGCCAACGCAAGATCACCCAGTACACCCGCTATCTCGCACTCGCGCTGGCGCTGTTGCAGGGCACCGTGCTGGTGTTCCTGTTCGGTACCGGTGGTGGCGGTGCGTTCTACTCCGCGGTCCAGGCGCCGTCGGTGCCGCTGCTGCCCGACGGTCTGTGGCCCCGCGCCCTGCTGATCGTCCCAACCCTCGTGGCGGGTACGGCGGTGCTGATGTGGATGGGTGAGATGATCTCCCAGCGCGGGATCGGCAACGGTATGTCGATGATCATCTTCGCGTCGGTGGTGGCCAGTCTGCCCGGCGGTTTCTATTCGATCCTTGAACTCAACAAGGAGTTCTGGTTCGTGGTCATGATCCTGGTCACCCTCGCCATCATCGTGGCGGTGGTGTTCGTCGAGTTGGGCCAACGCCGCATCCCGGTGCAGTTCGCCAAACGGGTCGTCGGCCGCCGCATGATGGGCGGCCAGAACACCTATATCCCGCTCAAGGTCAACCAGTCCGGCGTCATCCCGATCATCTTCGCGTCCTCCATCCTGCTGCTGCCCGCGATCCTCGTCAGTTTCCTGGGCTCGAGCGAGGGCTGGCGCGGTTCGGTGGTGCGGTTCGTGGACCAGTACATCGTCAACAGCCAGAACGTCGTCTACGTCACCATCTTCGCATTGTTGATCGTGGCGTTCGCCTACTTCTACAACTCGATCGCCTTCGATCCGATCCGCCAGGCCGATCAGCTGCGCCGCCAGGGCGGCTTCATCCCCGGTGTTCGGCCCGGCCCACAGACCGAGAGCTTTCTGGCCAAGGCCGTCAACCGCATCACCCTGCCAGGAGCGGTCTTCATCGCCATCGTGGCGATCACGCCCTACATCATCTTGTGGATCGCCGGTGTGAACACCTTCGCCTTCGCCGGAACCAGCATCTTGATCTCGGTCGGTGTCTCGCTCGAGTTGATGCGCCAGATCGACAGCCAGTTGATGCTGCGCAACTACGAAGGCTTCCTCAAGTAGGGCGACGGAGGCCAGGATCGATGATCCCGGGAGCGAGACTGATCATCCTCGGACGCCAGGGTGCCGGCAAGGGAACCCAGTGCGTCAGGCTGTCACGCCACTATGTCGTGCCGCATATCTCCACCGGGGACATGCTGCGCGCCGCCGTGCGCGAGGGCACCGAACTTGGAATGATGGCCAAAGAGGTCATGGATGCCGGCGGGCTCGTCGGCGATGACATCATGATCGGCATCGTCGATGAGCGTCTGCGCGCCGATGATGCCCGCAATCGGGGCTACATCCTCGACGGGTTCCCGCGCACCGTCGCCCAGGCCGAGGCTCTCGATTCCATCACCGCTGAGCGACCGCTGCATGCGGTGATCGATCTCGATGTGCCCCGCGAGATCGTCCTGGAGCGGATCTCGTCTCGACGGGTGTGCCGTGACTGCGGCACCAACTACACCGCCACCGGCCAGGACCCGAGCCCATGGATCTGTGACACCTGTGGCGGTGACGTCCAACAGCGCGATGATGACACCCCCGAGGCGGTGAATCGCCGTCTCGACCTGTATGAGTCCCAGACGACGCCGCTCAAGCGCTATTACTCAGCTGACGGTCGGCTGGTGGTCGTCAACGGGGTCGGCCACCCCGATCACGTCTTCGCGCGGCTGACCTCCACCGTCGAGTCGCACCGGTGAGCGGCACCGTCGAGTGAGGCCGGTGGGCCGGTCGGATCATGGATGATATTGGATCCCGACGGTGGAGTTCGGGATCTGTCCCGAGATCCGATTGGTGTTGTCCCGATGCGCCGATAGCATTGGCCGCCGGTCTGTGACAGGCCGCTGGGTGCCCGTCTCGGGTTCCTGAGTCCAACCGTTCGTCCCGAGTCAGGCTCCGCCTGCCGTCCAAGGAGGGTGTTCTGCCCAAGCCCAAAGAAGATGCGATCGTGCTCGAGGGCACCATCGTTGAATCTCTCCCGAATGCGATGTTCCGTGTCGAACTCGAGAATGGCCACAAGGTGTTGGCCCATATCTCGGGCAAGATGCGAATGCACTACATCCGCATCCTGCCGGGGGACAAGGTGCAGGTGGAACTGACGCCCTATGACCTCACCCGGGGTCGCATCACCTACCGCTACAAGTGATCGCCGCGAACCAGCGATGATCGAATCCGTCTTCATCTGAATTCCAATCCGAACCCAATCCGTACAGCAACGAGGCATGCCGTGAAGGTCCGACCGAGCGTCAAGAAAATGTGTGAGAACTGCAGGGTGATCCGCCGGCACGGTCGTATCCGGGTCATCTGTGAGAACCCGCGTCACAAGCAGCGCCAGGGCTGAACGGCACCGTCCCGACCAGTATCCCGACCAGCATCAATCGTCTCAGGTAACGAAGGAGCATCGCCGAATATGGCACGAATCGCCGGAGTGGACATCCCACGTGACAAGCGTCTGGAGGTCTCGCTCACCTATATCTTCGGCATCGGACTGCCGACTGCCCAGAAGATCTGCACCGAGTTGTCCCTCGACGCCGATGCCAAGGTCAACACCCTCACCGAGGACGAGGTCAACAAGATCCGTGCCTATGTCGATGAGTATCTGACCATCGAGGGTGACCTGCGTCGCGATGTGCAGAACGACATCAAGCGCAAGATCGAGATCGGATGCCATCAGGGCGTCCGCCACCGCAAGGGTCTGCCGGTGCGGGGTCAGCGGACCCACACCAATGCCCGGACCCGCAAGGGCCCGAAGCGAACCGTTGCCAACAAGAAGAAGGCTGGGAGGAAGTAAGCGATGGCCAAGCCGAAACAGGGTGGACGCCGCCCCCGCAAGCGCGACCGCAAGAACGTCTCGACGGGTGTGGTTCATATCAAGAGTTCGTTCAACAACACGATCGTGTCGATCACCGATACCGAGGGCAATGTCATCGCCTGGGCGTCATCGGGTGCCGTCGGGTTCAAAGGGTCGAGAAAGAGCACCCCGTTCGCCGCCCAGCTCGCAGCCGAACGTGCTGCGAAGGCCGCCCAGGAACACGGTCTGCGCCGCGCCGAGGTGCAGGTCAAGGGCCCGGGTTCGGGCCGTGACACCGCGGTCCGCTCGATCCAGAACGCCGGTATCGAGGTGACGTCGATCAAAGACGTGACTCCGATCCCGCACAATGGCTGCCGTCCACCCAAGCGCAGGAGGGGCTGAGATGGCCCGATACACCGGTCCCAAAGTCCGCGTCTCACGCCGCCTCGGCGTGAACATCTTCGAGAACGAGAAGGGCCGTCGCGCGCTCGACCGGCGCCCCTTCCCGCCCGGTGCACACGGCCGCACCCGTCGTCGCAATGCCGGTAGCGAGTACCTGGCGCAGCTTCAGGAGAAGCAGAAGGCGAAGTACATCTACGGTGTGCTCGAACGCCAGTTCCGCAAGACCTATGACGAGGCGATCCGTCTTCCCGGCCCGACCGGTGAGAATCTGTTGCGGCTCTTGGAACAGCGTCTCGACAATGTCGTGTTCCGCGCCGGCTGGGCCAGCACTCGCCCCCAGGCACGCCAGTTCGTCAACCATGGTCTGATCCTGGTGAACGGCAAGCGTCTCGACATCGCGAGTGCCCGCGTCCGCAAGGGCGATGTCGTCTCGCTCTCGCCCAAGGCACAGAAGATGATCGTCATCCAGCAGAACATCGATGTGCTCGACCGGTCGCTCGTCGGCTGGCTCGAGGCCGCCGACGGCGGCAAGCAGGTCACCGTGCGCGAACTGCCCCAGCGCGAACACATCGATGTCCCGGTTCGCGAACAGCTGATCGTCGAGTTGTACTCGAAGTGATCTTCATTCCCGTCTCATACGTATCTGCGTTCAACCCACCTCACCATCAGGAACACTCTCGGAAAGGACACGGCATCAAATGCTCGTGATGCAGCGACCCACCATCGAAGCTCTCGGTGAGCCGACCGGCAATCGTCAGCGCTTCAGCGTCGGCCCACTCGAGCCCGGCTTCGGCCATACGCTCGGCAACTCGCTCCGCCGCACCCTGCTGTCGTCGATTCCGGGTGCCGCGATCACCGCGGTCCGATTCGACGATGCCCTCCACGAGTTCGACACCATCTCTGGTGTCGCAGAGGATGTCACCGACATCATCTTGAACCTCAAGGACATCGTCGTGCGCTCACATGCCGACGAAGAGTTGACGCTGCGTCTCGACGCCCGCGGTCCGGCCACCATCACGGCGGCCGATATCGAGTGTCCGGCAGATGTGGAGATCCTCAATCCCGACCAGCACATCGCCACCCTCAATGGCAAGGCGCGCCTCGCGATCGACCTGACCGTGGCCCAAGGCCGCGGCTATGCCTCGAGCCAGCGCGAGTCCGAGAACCGCGTGATCGGGGTCATCCCGATCGATGCCATCTTCTCTCCGGTCCGTCGGGTGTCGTTCGACGTCGAGCCGACCCGAGTCGAACAGTCGACCAACTTCGACCAGTTGCTCATCGAGATCGAGACCGATGGCTCAGTGACCCCTGCCGAGGCGTTGTCGTCGGCCGGTGCGACCCTGCGCTCGCTCGTCGATCTCGTCGCGAGCCTCAGCGATGAACCGCGTGGCCTCGAGCTCAGCGAGGTCATCGACACCTCGAGCGCTTCGCCCGATCTCGACCTGCCGATCGAGGATCTCGATCTCTCCGAGCGTCCGCGCAACTGCTTGAAGCGGGCCCAGGTCAACAGCGTGGGTGAACTCCTCAACAAGACCGAGGAGGACCTGCTCAATATCACCAACTTCGGTCAGAAGAGCCTGGATGAGGTCAAGGAGAAGCTCGACGAGCGCGGCCTCATGTTGCGGATCTGATCCACCGGCTCACGAGGAATCCAAGGACACACCATGCCCACCCCACGCCGAGCACGTTCATTCGGCGGCGATGCCGCCCATCAGCGACTGATGATGGCGAACCTCGCCGCATCGCTGTTCGCTGCCGAGGCCATCGTCACCACCGAGGCCAAGGCCAAGGCGCTGCGCCCCGTCGCCGAGAAGCTCATCACCAAAGCCAAGTCCGCTCAGGACGGCCCGCTGCGGGTCCATCGGATCCGCCAGATCCAGGGCTACCTCGGCGATCGCGAGATGACCCATAAGCTCGTCAACGAGGTCGCACCCCGGTACCTCGAGCGTCCCGGTGGCTACACCCGGATTCTGAAGCTCGGGCCGCGCCAGGGCGATAAGGCCCAGATGGCCCGTATCGAACTCGTCTGAGTCGATTCCGGCCGAGACGTCGCCGCCTCCGACCGGTCTCAGCGATGGAACCCACCACCGCCCAGCGTCGGGTTTGCATGGTGGTGGCCTATGACGGTTCCGGCTTCCACGGGTTCGCCGCCAATCCGGGGGTGACCACGGTGATGGGCGAACTCACCGCCGCGGTCGAGCGGGTGGTTCGTCACCACGTCGCGCTCGTCGGTGCCGGCCGCACCGATGCCGGAGTGCATGCCTGGGGTCAGGTGGTCTCGGGCGATCTGGATGCCTCGGTCGATCTCGAG
>SKFX01000102.1 GCA_007117775.1 Ilumatobacteraceae bacterium | reverse complement strand
GTCTCGATGGTCTCGGTTGCGGGCACCGCCACTTCGGTGGTCTCGACCGCAGCTGTGGCCGGTGTCGGTTCGGGCTCCTCATCGCCTCCGAGCGCGAACGCCGAGAGTCCACCGAGGGCGAACAATGCCAACCCGACGACGGCCAGGTTGCGACTGAAGTTCGGGTCGATCCCCTCGCTCAGGCGACGGCGGGACGTCGAGGCCGACCCCGGGCGACGGAGGTGGCTCCGGCCGGTGTGGGATCGGCGAGGCGAGGCGTCGCCCCAGAACTCCCGGGTGATGTCTTCGTCATGCGTCGACACAGGCCCCTAGGTCTAGCCGGACCGTCATCAAACCGCAACATTGTCGTCATCGATGCGACATCTGCTTCCCATGGCATCGCCACGAGAGCGTGTGTTCTCAGCGGTTCTGGGGGAAACCGAGGTCCACCGACGATGTGGACGGATCCGGCCAGCGGCTCGTCACCACCTTGCCGCGGGTGTAGAAGTTGATGCCCTCGGGACCGTACATGTGGGTGTCGCCGAAGAGGCTGCTCTTCCAGCCGCCGAAGCTGTAGTAGCTGACCGGCACCGGGATCGGCACGTTGATGCCGACCATGCCCACCTGGATGTCGAACTGGAACTGGCGCGCCGCCCCACCGTCACGGGTGAACAGCGCCGTACCGTTCGCGTACGGGCTGGCGTTGATCATGTCGACACCCTCCTGATACCCCGAGATCCGCATCACCGAGAGCACCGGGCCGAAGATCTCATCGTCGTAGCAGCGCATCCCAGGCCGGACCCCGTCGATCAGGCTCGGATTCAAGAAGAATCCGTCGGACTGCGCACCCTCACGTCCGTCCACCACGACCTTCGCGCCTTCGCCGGGTGCCGCATCGACATAGCCGGCCACCTTGTCGCGATGCTCGGCGGTGATCAGCGGGCCCATTTCCGAGGCGGCATCGGAGCCGGGGCCCACGTTGATATTGGGGATCCGCTCGGCGATCTTGGCCACCAGATCATCGGCGATCGACTCAGCGGCCATGACCACACTGATCGCCATACAGCGCTCACCGGCCGAGCCGTAGGCTGCGGACACGGCCGCATCGGCCGCCATATCGAGGTCGGCATCGGCCAGGACCAGCATATGGTTCTTGGCACCACCGAGGGCCTGGACGCGCTTGGAGTTCGCGGTTCCGGTCTCGTAGATGTACTTCGCGATCGGCGTGGACCCGACGAAACTGACCGCGGCGATATCGGGGTGCTCCAAGATCGCGTCGACGGCCTCCTTGTCGCCCTGGACCACGTTGAAGCAGCCGTCGGGCACACCGGCGTTGTGCAACAACTCGGCGAGGAACATCGGCACTGACGGATCCTTCTCGCTCGGCTTGAGCACGAAGGTGTTCCCACAGGCGAGCGCATTGGCGAACATCCACATCGGGACCATCGCCGGGAAGTTGAACGGCGTGATCCCGGCCACCACACCGAGGGGCTGGCGAATCGAATAGACGTCCACGCCGGTGGCGGCCTGCTCACTGAACCCACCCTTGAGCAGATGCGGTACACCGCAGGCGAACTCCACGTTCTCGATCCCTCGGGCGACCTCGCCGAGTGCGTCCGACAGCACCTTGCCGTGCTCGGCGGTCAGCATCGAAGCGATCTCTTTGCGATTCGCGTCGAGCAGTTCGCGCAAGCGGAACATGATCTCGGCGCGCTTGGACAACGAGGTGGCCCGCCAGGCGGGGAACGCCGCTTTCGCAGCCTGAACCGCTGCGTCCACCTCAGCGACGGTGGCGAGGTCGACCTCTGCGGTCTGCTCGCCGCGTGCCGGATCGAACACCGGACCTGTGCGTCCTGAGGTTCCCGCCACCACTTTTCCGTCAATCCAATGTGAGATGCGCTTCATATACGTCGCAGGCTATCCCACGTCGATGGCGTGGACATCCCCGATCTGGAGAGTGCAGGCTCGGCGGCTACGGTTGGTGGTGTCCCCACTCACATATCAACGACTGAAGCGCAGGGAGCACAGATGGACGAACGACTCGAGAAACTGAAGGACCAGGCCGCCAAGGCCGCGTCGACCGCCGGCTCGAAGGCCGCCGAGACCGCGTCGAAGGCTCGCAAAGGCCTCGACGGACTCGTGGAGAAGAACCGGGATCGGATCCCCGATCGTGTCGAACACCTCTACGACAAGGTGGCCAAGAAGTCCGACGCCGATATCGCGGGTGACACCGCGGACGATGTCACCGACGAGACCGCTGACTGAACCGACTCAGGTCCGAACGACACCCTCGGCGCGCGCGGCTTCGGCCACGGCCACCGCAACACGCTGCGACACCGACTTGTCGAAGACCGGCGGCATGATGAAACGCTCGTTGAGCTGTTCATCGGTCACCGACACCGCGATCGCCTCGGCAGCAGCCCGCTTCATCTTCTCGGTGATACTGGTGGCGCGCGCATCGAGTGCGCCGCGGAAGATCCCCGGGAATGCCAACACGTTGTTGATCTGATTCGGGTAGTCGCTGCGTCCGGTACCGAGGACTCGCACGAGGCCGTCGCAGAGTTCGGGGCGGATCTCCGGATCCGGGTTCGCCATGGCGAAGACCACCGGATCGGAGTTCATGGCGCGCAGGTCGTCGACGGTCAAGATGTCGGGTGCGCTCACCCCGATGAACACATCGGAGCCGGTGATCACATCGGACAGCGCACCCTGGGCGCGATCGGCGTTGGTGTTCTCGGCGAACCACTGCTTCCACTGGTTGAGACCGTCGCGGCCGTCATAGACCGCTCCCTGGCTGTCGACGCCGATGATGTCGGCCGCTCCGGCGCCGAGCAGGATCTTGCCGATCGCCACACCGGCAGCGCCGACGCCGGAGATGACGATGCGCAGATCACCGATCTTCTTGCCGGTGATCCGCAGCGCGTTCTCAAGCGCGGCGAGTGTCACCACCGCTGTGCCGTGCTGGTCATCGTGGAACACCGGAATATCGAGGAGTTCCTTGAGCGCCTCCTCCACCTGGAACGCCCCCGGTGCAGCGATGTCTTCGAGGTTCACCCCACCGAAAGTCGGCGCCAGACGCACCACGGTCTCGATGATCTCCTCGGGGGTCGACACGTCCAGGCACACCGGGAACGCATCGACACCGCCGAACTCCTTGAACAACAGCGCCTTGCCCTCCATCACCGGCATCGCGCCCTTGGGGCCGATGTTGCCGAGGCCGAGCACCGCTGAACCGTCGGACACGATCGCCACGGTGTTGCGACGGATCGTGTACTCATCGGCGAGCGACTCATCGGCTGCGATCGCCTTGCAGACCCGCGCCACACCGGGCGTATAGGCCATCGACAGGTCATCGACATCGCCCACCGGACACAGCGAGAGCACCTCGACCTTGCCGCCCTCATGCATCCGGAACGTGCGGTCCCACCAATCGTGGAGAGTCACGCCGTCGGTGCCGTTGACGGCTTCGACGATCTCATGCTGATGGGCCTCGTCGCGACAGTTCACGACGATCTGGCGATCCACGGTGGAACCCTTGGCGACGAATGCGTCGACGGCGTAGATGTTGCCTCCGGCGTCACCGATCGACGTGGCCAGACGGCCGAGTACACCCGGAACATTGTCCAACGAGACGCTGATGACGATCGAATACTGTGTGGCCGGAGGTCGTGACATGGCCGTCAACCTACCGGTTGGTCATCACAGTCGGCTGGTTCGAGCCAAGCGTGGGATCAGCGGTGGCAGGGCGGTCGGTGCCGCCCATCGCACCAGCAGTGAACCCCACAGACTCGAGGCCAGCATCACCAGTGGGCCGATGGTCACGGCGACCACGATCGTGCCCGGTCCGGCGATGCCACCGAGGATGAATCCCACCGAGCCCAAGGCGACCTCGATGATGATGCGGATGCGCGAATGGGTTCCGAGGCCGCGCCCGACGAGACCGTCGGTGATCAACTCGAGATTGCCCGGACCCCAGGCGGCCTGGATCGCCGAGCCGATGCCGAGCCCGACCAACAACAGGCCGAGGCCGAACTGTCCCCACTGCAGCATCATCGCATTCGGGGTCGGCGACAGATTCCACAACAGGTTGACCATCGGGCCGACACCAAGCGCCAGGACCAACGTGCCTGGCCCGGGGTGACGGCGAAGGGCCACCGCCACAAAGGTCAGGGCGATCGCGAACATCACCCCAGCGGTGCCGTGGGCGATGCCCAGATGTGTGCTCAGAGCCGCCAGGAACACATCGGCGGGTCCGGCACCGAGGCCGGAGCGAAGCATCGCCACCACCCCGACGGCCAGCATCAGCACCGCTGAGGCCAACATCACGGCGCGCATCGGTCGCGGCAACCGTGGGCCGAGTGCCTCGTGTGGAGCCAGGCCGCGACGGACCGCAGCAGACGTCGAGGACATCGACTGTGCACCGGCGCGTATGACGCGCACCGCCAACTCATCCTCACGACCGAGGGGTTGGGCCAGTTGTGCGCGCGCTGCGTGGTGGCGGAGATGGACATTGCGTGTGGGAACCATGAGCCGCGTCACACTACGACTTCAGCGGGCGTGATCGTCGTCATCGCCAGCGACCTTCTGCAGCCGCCGTCGCGCCCGGGTCACCGCAGGATGCGGTTCAGGTGACCTCGATCTCAGCACAGGGTTGCGGTTATGGGTCGAACAGAGGGC
>SKFX01000186.1 GCA_007117775.1 Ilumatobacteraceae bacterium | reverse complement strand
GATCCGCCGGCGGCGAGGGGCCAGCCGACGTGATGAGCGAGCGCGCCGAGCAGGACCGCATAGGCGGCGGTGGGGCGCTGGTCGAGGCGCAGCATCGAATGCGCTGCCAGACCGGCGAGGAGCGCTCGGGCCCCGGGTCCACCGAAGCGCCGGCGCGCCAAGGCCGCGGAGTCGCCGAGGCCGTATCGGGCGAAGCGGGCCAGCGCAACGGGATGGCGCGGCACCGACAGCGGGTTCAACAGCCCATCGATCAGATCGGCGCCGGCGTCGACCACGGGCCCCATCAGCGCCGCCCAGGCTTCGGCATCGGCCCGGTCACCGACGGCGAGCGCCTCACAGGTCAGGTCGAGTTCTCGATACAACAGCGCCGCCGGAGATCCGTCGAGTGGATGAGCCAATCCAGCCGGAGGATGCACCCATCTCACCCCGTGCTGCTCGAGCGGGAGCGATCGCATCGCCGGCGAGGCGACGGTCAGGGGCAAGATGGCCGCACACACATCGTGGCGGAAACCCGGCAGGGTCAATTCCTCGGTGCGCAGTCCCCCACCGGGTTGCTCGGCGGCCTCGACCACCAGCACCCGAGCACCCGCCAGTGCAAGATGCGCGGCTGCGACCAGACCGTTCGGGCCGGCCCCGATGACCACTGCGTCATAGCCAGGCTGCGACGCCATCTGAGAGATCCCGGAGGTCTCAGTCAGCTCGCACCGGTGTGCTGCCGAGGCGCAGCAGACCGCAGACGAGGCTCTCCTCGAGTGCCTGCCAGGACGCCTCGATGATGTTGCCGCTGACCCCGATGGTGACCCAGTCATGGGGGCCATCGGTTGCGCTCAACAACACCCTCGTGACGGCCCCGGTGGCCTCGCCACCGTCGAGGATGCGCACCGTGAAGTCGGTCAGTTGGATGCGCTCGAGTTCGGGGTAGTACTTGACCAGCGCCTTGCGCAGTGCGGTGTCGATGGCGTTCACCGGGCCGTTGCCCTCAGCGACGAACACATGACGGTCCCCACCGACCCAGACCTTGACCGTGGCTTCGGTCGTGAAGCCACCACCGGGCAGTTCATCGGTGATGACGCGCATGCTCTCGAGGGCGAAGAACTCCTGTTGCCAGCCCGCAGCACGCCGCATCAGCAACTCGAGTGACCCGTCGGCCACCTCGAAATGGTAACCCTCATGCTCGAGGCGCTTGAGTTCGTCGATGACCTCGTTGACCGCTGGGCCGTCGAGATCGATGCCGAGTTCCTCGGCCTTGATCTGAATCGTCGCCCGGCCGGCCATCTCACTGACGACGAACCGCGTCCCGTTACCGACGGTCTCGGGGTCGACATGCTCATAGGCGTCGCGGGCGCGAGCGATCGCACTGACATGCAAACCGGCCTTATGGGCGAACGCCGAGGTGCCGACATAGGGCGCCTGGGGGTTCACGGAGCGGTTGAGCAGTTCAGCGACGTGGTGGCTGACCGGGGTGAGGCGGTCGAGGTGGCCCTCGGGGAGGCACCGGGCACCGTATTTGAGTTCGAGGTTGCCGATGATCGTGGTCAGGTTCGCGTTGCCGGTCCGCTCACCGAGACCGTTCAGGGTTCCCTGGACGTGACGGGCGCCGGCGGTCACCGCCGCCATCGAGTTGGCCACCGCACAACCGGTGTCATCATGACAGTGGATGCCGATGGTCGCATCCGAGCCGACATGTTGGTGGACCACCCCGACGATCTCAGCGATGTCATCGGGGAGCGAGCCGCCGTTGGTATCGCACAGCACCAGATGTGATGCCCCCTTGACCACTGCGGCCTCGATGGCCTGCAGCGCGAATTCGGGATTGTTGCGGTACCCGTCGAAGAAGTGCTCGAAGTCGACGAGCACGCGACGATCGGCTCCGGTCAGGAACGCGACCGAATCCGAGATCATCGCAAGACCCTCCTCGAGCGAGGTCTGCAGAGCCTCGATGACGTGATAGTCCCAGCTCTTGGCGACAATGCAGACCGCTGTGGTCTGCGCCTGGAGCAGATGATGCAGGGTGGCGTCATCGTCGACCTTGCCACGGGGCCGTCGAGTGGAACCGAATGCGACCATGGTCGATGTCGACAGCGAGAGCTCTCGTGCGGCGCGATCGAAGAACTCGATGTCTTTGGGATTCGCACCGGGCCACCCCCCCTCAATGAAATCCACCCCGAGTCGATCGAGCTGTTCGGCGATCCGCAGTTTGTCCTCGACGGTGGCGCTCACACCCTCCACTTGCAGTCCGTCTCGCAATGTGGTGTCGAACGACTCGATCTTGATTCCGGCCAGCGCTCCACCAGCCGAGAAGATCGGCGATGCGCCGGTCTGGCCGCTGCTGGAGCTGGTGTCGGTGCTGGTATCGGTTGCGGTCACGGGTGACTCCTGGGATCTGGTCTCTGCGGTCTCGAGCGAAATGACGACGAATATCGAAAGAGCCGCCCGAGGGCGGCTCAACGTGCACGTGGACGACCACGTGCACTACTCAATAATGATGAAGGTGGCGACATCGGTGGAACACATCGCCCTCAGTCAACCCCAGTTCGACGAGAACGTCAACTCCTGGTGCCCACCAAGACGTCAACCGGCCCCGTAACTGTGCACAACTCAGACCACAGATGTGCATGCAGAGTGGATAACAAGGGCAAATCTGGGGATGACCGATATTTCTTGTGGACTGGCTTGGGGATGACGAAACTACCCCTTGACCTGCGATTTCGCATGCTTCATAGTGGGGCCACAACCGAAGAGCACGGACGATCCACACGAACGACACACCATCGACCGGATGCACCAGGGACGGTTCTCCGACCCGCAACCGAGCGAGTGACGATCAGAGGAACGAACCGACTCATCGGGAGGGGTTCCACTACGGGACCGGGACCGAGGAGGCGTGGGAGACCACGCCGACGAGGACTCGGGAGGCGACGGGAAACCGGAGTCGACCGGGGTTCATCGAGAGTGATTTCGATGGACCGGCTCCAAAGCGGCATCGCCCGCCAGTCCGCAAGGACCGACGGGCGATGTGAACAGATTGAGTGACAGGCTAACGCCGGCAGTTCGATCTGTGGTGGATCACCCGACGCAGGCCGCCCCGGGAGGGCTTGGTTTCGACCAAGAACCCCGGGGCGGTCGCATATCCGGTCCGGATCAAGCCCTCACCCGACCCCGACACAGCGTCGATCGCGCGAACCGCGGTCAGCGTGCGTACGCTCGGCAGGTGCCCCGACCTCTGTTCATCGACACCGATACCGCCAGCGATGACGCCGTCGCGTTGATCATCGCTTTGACCCACCCCGACATCGATGTCGTCGGCATCTCGGTGGTGGCCGGCAACGTCCCGTTGGACATGGCGGTCCAGAACGCGCTCTACACCCGAGATCTGTGCGCGAGCACCGTCGCGGTCCACGCCGGTGAGGCCGGCCCCATCGCCCGGCCGCTCGAGACCGGCCAACACGTGCACGGCCACGATGGTATGGGGGACCTCGGCCTCGAATTGACCGGTCGTGCACCGAGTGGCACGCACGCCGTCGACGCGCTGTTGGCCGCCGCTGACGCCCACGCCGGTCAACTGGAGCTAGTGACGCTCGGGCCGCTGTCTAATATCGCCCGGGCACTGCAGCGCGACCCGGCCCTGCCCGACCGCATCGCTCGCATGGTGATCATGGGGGCCGTCGCAGACCATATCGGGAACCAGAACCCGGTCGCCGAATTCAACATGTGGGTGGATCCTGAGGCGGTGGACGTGGTGCTCAACTCGGGCCTCGCCGTCGAATTCGTCGGCTGGGACATCTCGCGTCACTATGCGGTGATCGAGCCCGATGAGGCCGCCGAACTGCGTGGCCTCGGGACTGCTCTGGCCGAGTTCGGCGTCGATATCCAGCGCTGTGTCAGCGAGTTCTGCCATACCGAGACCAAACTGGCCGGATTCGATCTGCCGGATCCGATCGCCATGTGCTACGCCATCGACCCTGCCGTGGCCACCGAGACTCGGCGACTGAACTGTCGTGTCGAGACCACGAGCGAGTTGACCCGAGGCATGGTGGTGATGGACCAGTTGGGTTTCACCGGCCTCGAGCCCAACGCCGTGGTCGTCACCGCCGCCGACCGCGCCCGATTCCTCGAGATGCTGCGGTCGGCGCTCGCCACGACACCGTGAGCGCCACAGCCTCCGCCACGATGTCAACCGCGGCATCAATCATGGAAACGACCGTGACGACGACCCGTACGTCGTCGGCTCAGTTGGCCAGTTCGCACCAGTGCTTGAACTGCGGCACCTCACCGCGCACGACGCGGCCGTACATCTCTGCGATCGCGAGCGTCTTCGGGCCCGGGCACGGGATCGGCCGGTCATCGATCGAATTCACCGACGAGACCTCGGCTGCGGTCCCGCATACGAAGACCTCCTCGGCGATGTAGAGATCGCTACGGGCCAGGCTGTCGACCCGAAGCTCGATCTCAAGCTCCTGAGCGATCGCCATCACAGTGTTCTGGGTGATTCCCTCGAGCGCCCCGGCCGACAGCGGTGGTGTGATCACCACATCGTTGCGGGACACGAAGATGTTCTCGCCGGTGCACTCGGCCACCAGACCATTCGGTGCCAGCATGATCGCCTCGTCATAGCCGGCGTTGAGTGCCTCGACTTTGGCGAGCGACGAGTTGACGTAGTTGCCGACCGTCTTGGCTGCCGGTGGCATGGTGTTGTGGTCATGGCGCGTCCACGATGAGATCTTCATGCGCACACCGGTGTTGACGGCATCGTCGCCGAGATAGGCACCCCACGGCCAGCAGGCGATCGCCACGTCCACCGAGCAGGGCTTGGTGTTGAGGCCCATCTCGCCATACCCGAGATAGGCGAGCGGTCGCACGTAGCACGAATCCAGCCCGGTCGATGCGACCGTGGCCAGCGTGGCCTCGATGAGCTCATCGACGGTGTACGGGATGGTCATACCAAGGATGGTTGCCGAATTGAACAACCGCACGATGTGATCGGTCAGTCGGAACACCGCCGGACCATCTGAGGTCGCATAGGCGCGGATACCCTCGAACACTCCAGTGCCATAGTGCAAGGTGTGGGTGAGCACATGGACACGCGCCTCGTCCCAGTCGACGAGGTCACCGTTCATCCAGATCTTCGGGGTTGGCGTGATGGGCATCTCGTTATCCTGCCACCCGCGACGCGATGATGTCACCAACGGAAGTGGTCGACCCCTCCACCGGGTCGGCGCAGGCCGCTCGGATCTGCGTCGCAACCGCCGACTCGCCGAGGAAATCCAGCATCAATGCCGCGCTCAGGATCGCGGCGGTCGGGTTCGCCTTGGCGGTGCCCACGATGTCAGGAGCCGAGCCGTGGACCGGTTCGAACATCGACGGCCCGGTCCGTGCCGGGTTCAGATTGGCCGATGAGGCGAGGCCGATCCCTCCCGACACCGCTCCACCGAGGTCGGTGAGGATGTCGCCGAAGAGGTTGTCGGTGACGATCACGTCATAGCGACCGGGATCCTGCACGAAATGGATACAGGCGGCATCAACGTGGTGATACGCGGTCGCGACATCGGGGAACTGCGATGCGACCTCATCGAAGATCCGCTGCCACAGATCGCCAGCGAAGGTCAAGACATTGGTCTTGTGCACCAGCGTCAGATGCCGACGCGGTCGGCCGTGGGCGAGTTCGAAGGCATATCTGATACAGCGTTCGACGCCCATATAGGTGTTCACCGATCCCTGGGTGGCCACCTCGTTGGGGGTGCCCCGCCGCAGGACCCCGCCCTCGCCAACATAGGGGCCTTCGGTGTTCTCCCTGATGACGACGAAGTCATGGCCCGCGGACCCGTTGCTGGCCGCAGCGATGAACGGACGCTGATTCACGTACAGGTCCAACTCGAAGCGCATCTTCAACAGCAGGCCGCGCTCGATCACCCCGGGTGGGACCTCGGGTGTTCCGACGGCGCCCAACAGGATCGCGTCGAACGAGCGCAGTTGTTCGAGGGTGTCATCGGAGAGAATCTCACCATCTCGCAGGTACCGGGCGCCGCCCAGATCGAACTCGGTGGTCGCCAGATCGACACCGGCGGCCGCCACCACCTTGAGCGCCTCAGCGGTCACCTCGGGACCGATCCCGTCACCACCGATCACCGCAATGGAATGCGCGCCCGCTCCCCTGCGGGCCGTTGAAGCGTTGCCATCTGAACTCATGGGCACCGACTCTAGGCACCCGACCATCACACCACACAGTGCGAGCATCCCTGACCGACCTGCCTCGGTCAGAAATCCCCCGGCGGTATCATCGAGGAATGTCCGAGCTGCAACTCTCGCGCACCACCCATGACCGTCTTCGTGCTGAGTTCGACGATCTGACCTCTCGAGGTCGTATCGAACTCGCCGAGAAGATCGAGCGCGCCCGCGAAGAGGGTGATCTCAAGGAGAATGCGGGCTACCACGCCGCGAAGGATGAACAGGGCCATATGGAGGGCCGCATCCGACAGTTGGAGTACCTGCTCGAGACCGCCGAGGTGGTCGACAGCTGCCCGGTCTACACCTTCATCTACGAGGGTGATTCCGAAGATATGGCCGAGAAGTACCTGATCGGCCATATCGAGGAACAACCCGCAGACGGGGTCGAGGTGATGGGTCGCGAATCCCCGCTCGGTTCTGCGCTCATCGACAGCTCGCCTGGCGATACCGTCACCTATGAGGCACCCGGTGGCACGATGAGCGTCACCGTGCTCGATGTCGAATGGGTCTGATACGGCGCCGCCGATGACCAGCCCCGAACTCGAGACCGACTCCGCCAGCGGCGACGCTGGGGAGGTCGACGGCAGCAGCATCGCTCTTCGGCCGATCGTGACCCCTGTGCTGCCCGAGGGCAGGGAACTCGAACTCGAGGGGCGCGGCACGCTCTCGATCCGCCACCTCAACGCCGGCGGACCTGATCGCGAGCAACGACCCGCCGTGATGCTCCTGCACGGCTGGACCGCCACTGCGGATCTCAACTGGTTCAAGGCCTATTCACCGCTATCACAACATCATGAGGTCGTGGCATGGGATCACCGTGGCCACGGCACCGGGCTGCGGACCAAGGCGACGTTCACCCTCGAGGATTGTGCCGACGATGCGATTGCGATCGCTGACGCACTCGGGATCGAACGCATCATCGCAGTGGGTTACTCCATGGGCGGCCCGATCGCACAGCTGATGTGGAGGCGACACCCCGACCGCATCGCCGGGCTGGTGCTCTGCGCGACGGCTCCGATGTTCGTCGAACGCCGAGACGAACGACTCTCATTCATCGGTCTTTCCGGCCTGGCGGCGCTCGCCCGGCTCACACCGGCCCAGGCCCGCAACTGGATCACCGATCAGGTGTATCTGCAGCGCAAGGCTGAGACCTGGGAGCCATGGGCGATCGAACAGGCCTCCACCCATGACTGGCGGATGATCCTCGAGGCCGGACGAGCCCTCGGGAACTTCTCATCGATGGAGTGGTTGAGCGAGATCGAACAACCGACTTCGGTCGTGATCACAGTGCGCGACCAGGTCGTACCGATCGACCGGCAGGTGAAGTTGATCGAGCAGATCCGCCATGCCGAGATCTTCCGACTGAACGCCGAGCACGATGCCGCTGTCTCCTGTGACCGCTTCGTGCCCACCCTGCTGCGGGCCGTCGATGCCGTGGTGAGCTGAACACGGTCATGCGACGAACCTGGCTGTCACGCTCAGCAGCGGTCGCCAAACTCGGGGCGCGCGTCGGCGGGAACTACGCCTCGACCGCAGCGCGCAAGGTCTTCGCATCGGCGGAGCGACGCACCGAACTCGACCGCCGCCGTGAGATGAAGACCGCCCAACAGGTTGCTGATGAACTCGGCCAGATGAAGGGCGCGTTGATGAAGCTCGGGCAGATGGCCAGCTATCTCCACGAGGGGCTCCCCGAGCACCTGCGCGCCGCGCTCTCACAACTGCAGTCCGATGCACCACCGATGGCCCCTGAACTCGCCGCAGAGGTGATCGAGGCAGAACTCGGTTCACCCCCTGACAAGCTCTTCATCGAATGGGATCCGGTGCCCATCGCAGCGGCATCGATCGGCCAGGTCCACCGGGCGATCGCCATCGATCCGGCGACGGGCACCGAACGCCCGGTGGCGGTCAAGGTCCAGTACCCCGGTGTCGATGCCGCCATCGAGGCCGATCTGCGCAATGCCGACCTGATTGGAACCGTGCTGAAACAGGGGTTCAGTGGTCTCGATCCGGCCGAGATGGTCGACGAGATCAAACGACGCCTCGTGGAGGAACTCGACTACCGCATCGAAGCGCGCAATCAGGCGGCGTTCGCCAACTTCTACCGCGGCCACCCCTTCATCGGCATCCCCCGAGTGATCAGAGGACTGTCCTCCCGCCGTGTCATCACGAGCGAACTGATCAACGGAGCCCGCTGGTCCGACATCTTGGAGCGCGACCAGGCCGAACGGGACCGTGTCGGCGAGATCCTGTTCCGGTTCGTATTCCGCAGCCTCTATCGCATGCGAGCCTTCAACGCCGACCCACATCCGGGCAACTACATCTTCGGTGATGACGGCAGGGTCTGGTTCTTGGACTTCGGTCTCGTGCGGTACTTCGACCGCACCGAGATGGATGTCTTCACCCGTATGGTCAGAGCCGCCGCCTACGACGACGACGCAGCCACCTACCGGGCCACATTGGAAGAGATCGGGATGCTGCGCGCCGGGGCTCCGGTGGACACCGCAGATGTGGCCGACTATTTCTTCAACTTCTACGAGCCGGTCCGCACCGATCGCGAGATCACATGGTCACCGTCGTATTCGAGCCGCATCGTTCGCCACACCTTCGATCGCACCAGCCCGATCTCGCAGTATGCGACGGTACCGCGCGCCTTCGTGTTCATCCAGCGGATCAACCTCGGCCTGTACGCGCTGCTGGGCGAACTCACAGCGAGCGGCAACTACCGCAGGATCGCCGAGGAGTTGTGGCCCTTCACCGATGCCACAGCATCGACCACCCTCGGCGAGGCTGAGGCAGCATGGATCGCGAGCCGCCCCCGACGCGGCCATCGTGGCCAGTAGGGTCGCTGGAATGCACCCCAGCAATCGTCCCCGCCGTCTCCGTCGTCCACGTTCCAGCGTGCTGGCGCTCCTCACAGTCGGAGGTCTCCTCGTCGCCGCCTGCGGTGGTGACGACGACGCCGATTCCGACTCGATCACCGACATCGAACTCGAGGAACTCGACCTCGATGATCTGACACCGACGATCGGCTCGGGACTGTCCAAACCAGCGGTGGAGGTGCCTGCCGAGATCCCGAGCGAGCTCGTGATCACCGATCTCGAGGACGGCACCGGCAGAGCCGCATCCGACGGCGACACCGTCTACGTCAACTACGTCGGGGTGCGCAGCGAAGATGGCCAGGAGTTCGACGACAACTACGACAGTCCGGTGCCGTTCTCGGTCACGCTTGGACAAGGTGGTGTGATCCAGGGCTGGGAGACCGGCCTGATGGGCGCCACCGCCGGCATGCGCCGTCAACTCGATATTCCGGCCGATCTCGCGTATGGCGACTCCGGTGCCGGCGACGTGATCCAACCCGGTGACGCACTCAGCTTCGTCGTCGATGTCCGAGCTGTGGTCCCCGCCGTCGATGCCTCAGATGCTCCCGATGGACTCGATCTCGAGACAACGGCCGGCCTCGACGAGGTCGAGATCGTCACGGTCCGGCCCGGCAGCGGCCCAGCGATCGCCGGCGGCGAGACCGCCGTGGTCCATATCGAGCTCTACCGCGGCTCGGACCTCGAACCCCTGCTCAGTACCTGGGAGTTCGGATCACCCGAATTGATCCCGGTCATCGAGGGCGCCACCCTGACCGGTCTCGTGAACGGATTCACCGGTATGGTCGTCGACGAGGTGCGGATCGTCTCCATCCCGGCCGAGCAGGCATGGGGGGAACTGGGCAATGACATGCTCGGCGTCGGCCCCGATGAGGACATCGTGCTCGTGGCCGAGCTCATCGCAGTGCTGTAAGACATCGAGTGGCGTCATTGCCGGTCGTGTTGCAGGTCGTAGTACACCCGAGCGCAGCTCAGCGGACCTCAACGAAGTCCAAGCCGATATCGAGCACCGGCGCCGAATGGGTCAGCTCACCGACCGCCAGATAGTCCACCCCGCTGCCGGCCACCGCAGCCGCTGTGTCCAGGGTGATCCCACCACTGGCCTCAAGCTTCACCGATGGCGCGAGCACATTGCGCAACTGGACCGCCTCAATGAGTTCCTCGACAGTGAAGTTGTCCACGAGCACCTCGGCCACGCCGAGCGACAGCGCCTCGCGCAACTGTGCGAGCGAATCGACCTCGACCTCGACAACGAGCCCCGCAGCTGCGGCGGCAACCACCAGCTGATAGGCCGCAGTGATCCCACCGGCAGCTGCGACATGGTTGTCCTTGATCAGCGCCGCGTCGTAGAGACCCATCCGATGGTTCACACCACCGCCGCACCGAACGGCGTACTTCTCGAGTGCCCGCAGGCCCGGCATGGTCTTTCGGGTGTCACGGATCTGGGCGCGCGTCCCACGGGCCGCCTCGACGAAGCGGTGCGTCAAACTGGCCACCCCAGACAGATGGCAGACCAGATTCAACGCCGTGCGCTCAGCGGTGAGCATCAACGATGTCGGCGCCTCGACCGACATCAGATGTCGACCCGGTGAGATCACCTCACCATCGGCGATGGCCACGTCGATGACGACCTGGTCGGCGCCGCAAACGCGTTCGATGACCGCAGCAGCGACCGGCACGGCCGCCACCACACCATCGGCGCGCGCCACGAAGCGCACGAGGCTGCGCTGATCGACCGGGATCGTCGCTGCCGAGGTCACATCGGTGCCGAGCGCTCGCTCGACGATTGAGCCGGTCAGGTCTTCGCTGAGCGCGAGGTCAACGATCGCAAGGGTCTCGTCGACGTCCAAGCCGACATCGGCGAGGTGTTGCGCCGTCGATGCGGAGAGTTCATGGAACCGTTGCACGGCGAAAGGGTACCGGCACGAGTGACACGCATCCCCCGCTCACATCAGGATCGGCCCGGCGACACTGGGTCTGTCAGGGCCCGAGTGGTACGTGGGCGATGGCGAGGGTTGAGGTCACCTCGGTGAGGTCCCGAAGGGTGACGTCGAGGTTATGGCGCCACGAGTCACTGGTATCGGGATGATCGCTGCGCCGATGACAGCCACGGCTCTCGGTGCGCGCAGTTGCCGCGGCGACCATGGCGGCCGAAACCGTGGCGAGATTCGTCGCCTCCCATGAGGCCCGATTCGCAACGATGTCGCCGCTCGCTGCGGTCAGCACGGCGGCGATCGCGGACTCGGCATGTGCGAGCGACTGCGCATTGCGCAGCACACCGGTATATCGCGACATCGCCATGCGCACCTCGACCAGACGCACCGGATCGACCAATGGCGAAACACCCGCCGACGAGTCCAGTTCAGGCTCGACGCGCTCAGGCAGTTCCCAGGCCAGATCACGACCAACTCGCGTCCCGCTGACCACACCCTCGGTGAGGCTGTTGGATGCCAACCGATTGGCGCCGTGGACACCGGTGCGCGTCACCTCTCCGACGGCATACAGGCCGCGCAGCGATGTCGAACCATCGAGATGGGCGCGCACCCCACCGCATGCATAATGCGATGCCGGGGCGACTGGGATCCTCGCCGTGGCCGGATCGACACCGATGGCCAGACACGATTCGGTAATCGACGGGAAACGCTCGGCGAATCGTTCCCCGATCGATGTCGCGTCGAGGTACACGTGATCGTGGACGCCACCAGCGCCACGGGCCATGGCCTCGGTGATTGCGGCCGCGACCACATCGCGCGGCGCAAGATCCTCGAGGGGGTGCACTCCGGCCATCACCCGCTCGCCGGCGGCATCGAACAGGACCGCTCCCTCGCCGCGCACCGCCTCGCTGATGAGCGCCTGCTGGCCGCGGGCATCGGCGCCGGTCCACAGCACGGTCGGATGGAACTGCATGAACTCGATATCGGTGAGCGGCAGACCGGCGCGGACCGCCATGGCGAGCCCATCGCCGGTGACCGCCGGTGGGTTCGATGTCGAGGCGAACACCTGGCCGTAGCCGCCGCTCGCGAGCACCACCGCATTGGCTCGGATCACCCCGACACTCACCGGCTCGCCATCGGCGTCGAGTTCGGCGACGAGCACACCGGCGGCCTGGCGGACCCCATCGGGCCCCCATCCGGTCAGCAGCTCGACCGCGAAGGCCCGTTCGAGCACCTCGACCCCGGCGCGCACCGCAGATTCGTCCAGTGTCCGCTGGACCTCGGCTCCACTGCGATCACCACCGGAATGCACGATGCGCTCACGGCTGTGGCCGCCTTCGCGGGTCAGGGCGATCTGGTCGCCATCGCCCGGATCGAACGCAGCACCGAGGCGCATGAGGTAGTGGATCGAACGCGGTGCCTCACTGACGAGGCGGCGCACCACCGACTCCTCGCAGAGGCCCACACCAGCTGTGAGCGTGTCCTGGGTGTGCTCTTCGAGGGAGTCCTCGGGATGCAGCACCGCCGCCAGACCACCCTGAGCCCAGCGGGTACTGCCGGCCGACAACACATCTTTGGTGACCACCAGCACCGAACGCACCGGACGGACCGCAAGCGCTGCCGACAGACCGGCGGCACCCGATCCGAGCACCACGACGTCGACCGTGCGCTCCCAGGAGGGAGCCGGAGCGCGCAGTGAGGTCGGGATCACCTGGACTCAGTCACGCGTCGCTGCGGTGGTGCCGATGCTCACCATCGCCTCGACGGCGCGGCGGGCGCGCTCGGCGATATCGGCTGGGACATCCACCTCATCGACACCGTCTCGCAGCGATCGCAGCAGTTTGGCCGGGGTGATCATCTTCATGTACTTGCACACGGCCGCCCGGTTCACCGGGGCGAACTCAGTGGTGGGGTTCACCTTGTTCAGCTGGTGCAGCATCCCGGTCTCGGTCGCCACGAGCACCGTGGAGGCATCGGTATCGCGGGCGGCTTCGATCATGCCACCGGTCGAGAGCACCTTGACCCGGTCCGGGGGAACCACCCCGGCCCCGGCGAGGTACAGAGCGTTGGTCGCGCATCCACATTCGGGATGGATGAACAACTCGGCATCGGGTTGCTCTTCGACGCGCTGACTCAACTCGAGGCCGTTGATACCCGCATGGACATGGCATTCGCCCATCCAGATATGCATGTTCTCGCGGCCGGTGATGCGCTGGACATGGGCGCCGAGGAACTGATCAGGACAGAACAGCACCTCGGTATCGGCCGGAATCGACTGGACCACATCGACCGCATTGGACGAGGTGCAGCAGATATCGGTCTCAGCTTTGACCTCTGCGGTGGTGTTGACATAGCTGACCACGACCGCACCGGGGTGCTCGGCCTTCCAGGCGCGCAACTGATCCGCGGTGATCGTCTCAGCCAATGAACATCCGGCCGCGGCGTCGGGGATCAGCACCGTCTTGTCCGGTGACAGGATCTTGGCGGTCTCAGCCATGAAGTGGACCCCGCAGAACACGATCGTGGACGCGTCGACCTCAGCCGCGACACGCGAGAGTCCGAGTGAGTCGCCGGTGTGGTCGGCAATATCTTGGATCTCGGGCAGTTGGTAGTTGTGGGCGAGGATCACCGCATCGCGTTCGCGCGCCAGTTCGCGGACCTGCTCGGCCCAGTTCACCGGGAGGATCTCGACCGATTGACCGAGTTGCTGCTTCGCGCTGTCATGGACAACCATGCCCTCAGGTTAGGCCGCAGCGGCTCGACCGCCATGTTCATGGGGCCGCTAGCCTGAGAGCGATGTCTCAGCCTCGAACCCTCGCCCAAAAGATCTGGGACCAGCATCTGGTCCATTCGGCCGATGGCGAGCCCGATCTGCTCTATATCGACCTGCACCTCATCCATGAGGTCACCAGTCCACAGGCGTTCGATGGTCTGCGACTCAGCAGACGTAGCGTTCGCCGGCCCGATCTCACCGTTGCGACCGAGGACCACAACGTCCCGACCGAATCCATCGACCAGCCGATCGCTGATCCGATCTCAGCCACCCAGGTGGACACCCTGCGGGCCAATACCACCGAGTTCGGTATCACGAACTACCCGATGGGCGATGCCCGCCAGGGCATCGTGCACGTCATCGGCCCCGAACAGGGCCGCACACTGCCCGGGATGACGATCGTCTGCGGTGACAGCCATACCGCCACCCACGGCGCCTTCGGGGCGCTCGCGTTCGGGATCGGGACCAGCGAGGTGGAGCATGTGCTCGCCACCCAGACCCTCCCTCAGGCCCGCCCGCGCTGGATGTCGGTGGAAGTCGACGGCGAACTCCCCGCCGATGTCAGCGCCAAGGATCTGATCCTCGCCATCATCGGACGGATCGGGACCGGCGGTGGCCTCGGCCATGTGATCGAGTACCGCGGATCGGCCATCCGGTCGCTGTCGATGGAGGGCCGCATGACGGTCTGCAATATGTCCATCGAAGCTGGGGCCCGAGCCGGCATGGTGGCGCCTGATGAGACCACCTTCGCCTACCTCGAGGGCCGCGAGCATGCACCGAGCGGTGCTGACTGGGATGCGGCGGTGGAGTATTGGCGGACGCTCGTGACCGATCCGGGAGCCGAGTGGGATCGCGAGGTCCTCCTCGATGCGTCGACGCTGCGCCCCCAGGTCAGCTGGGGAACCAATCCGGGCCAGGTCGCCTCGATCGATGATGCAATCCCCTCCCCCGATGCCTTCGATGACCCCTCGGCACGCGATGCCGCAGCACGGGCACTGGACTACATGGGGCTGACCGCTGGCACCCCGATCCGCTCGATCGCCGTCGATACGGTGTTCATCGGATCGTGCACCAACAGTCGGATCGAGGATCTGCGCACCGCAGCTGGAGTCCTCGAGGGCCAGCGCGTCAAGGTCGAGCGCACCATGGTCGTTCCCGGGAGCCATGCCGTGAAGGCCCAGGCTGAAGCCGAGGGTCTCGACAAGATCTTCATCGCCGCCGGTGTCGACTGGCGTGAACCGGGTTGTTCGATGTGCCTGGCGATGAATCCGGACCGGCTGACCGTTGGCGAACGCGCTGCGAGTACCAGCAATCGCAACTTCGAGGGCCGTCAGGGTCGTGGCGGCCGCACCCACCTGGTCTCACCAGCAGTCGCCGCAGCGACTGCGGTGCTCGGACACTTCGCCACCCCCGGAGAGCTGTCATGAAGGCGGTACGGGTCGTCACCGGCACGGCGATACCGCTGCGGCGCAGCGATGTCGACACCGACCAGATCATCCCCGCCGAATGGCTCAAGCAGGTCTCGCGGACCGGATTCGAAGCCGGGCTCTTCTCGGCATGGCGCGATGATCGCGAGTTCGTGCTCAACGATGAACGCTACGCCGGCGCATCGGTCTTGGTCGCCGGGGCGGCCTTCGGTGTGGGTTCCAGCCGTGAGCATGCGGTGTGGGCGATCCAGCAATACGGATTCGATGCGGTGATCGCTCCGAGCTTCTCGGACATCTTCAGGAACAACAGCTATAAGAACGGCCTCGTGGCCATCAGCCTCCCCGCTGAGACCGTCGAGTTGCTCTGGTCGGTGATCGAAGCCGATCCGACCACCGAGATCACCATCGACGTTGAACGCCTCACCGTCGAGGTGCCTGCGGCCGGCATCGAGGAGTCCTTCGAACTCGACGGGCCCACCCAGCGCCGATTCCTCGAGGGCCTCGACGATATCGGAATCACCCTCGAACATGCCGAGCGCATCGCCGACTTCGAGGCGACTCGGCCGGCCTGGCTCGGCTGACCGGCCGACGAGCCCCCACCGTCAGAGCCGGTTCATGCTCGCGGCGCGAACTGAGCCGCAGATCCCGCTCAACCGCACAAAAACGCGCCGTCGATGACCACACCATCGGCGTCGATCCCGCTGAAGACACCCGCATTGATCACCTCGCTGAGGATCATCTCCCCGTCAGCCACCCGGAACTCGGCATCATCGGTCCTCACTACGAACTCAGCAGCGACGGGCTCGTCGACCTCGAATGCACCGGTGACGAGCAGTTCAAACCCGGTCGCACCGCCCTCGGCGACCGAAATCGCCGGCTGGTCGACCCGGATCTCATAGCCATCATCGATGATGCCGGTGACGCCGGCTCCGGCGAGCACGTGGGCGGGGCCGCTGCAGTCGGCG
>SKFX01000236.1 GCA_007117775.1 Ilumatobacteraceae bacterium | reverse complement strand
CGACTGGTCGAGTTACGCAATGAGTTGCTCGGGGTGGATCCGGCGTCATCGGTCCCACCTGAGCGCCGCTGAGTGCGATGTCGCGCGGCCCGCTTCAGTCGTCGATGTGGATCTGCACCGCAGCGCGCTGGTTGACACGGCCGACGGAAAATTCTGCGATCACCGCCTGATGGGCGGGATGTTCGCGATAGACGCGATAGCCGGCCTCGTCATCGAACACAGCGGTGACCGCGAAGTCGTAGTTGCCCTCGACGATCGCGAGATCGGAGCCGAACTCATAGTGGCGGATCTCGGGGATCTTGGCGGGGAGTTGTGCGAGCGCAGCGGAGAATCCGTCGATATGGGCCTGGTCGACATCCGGGTTCCAGGAGAACAGCACGATGTGGCGAACTGACATGCCAGCAGACTACTCAGCGAGGACGATCCCGTTGGGGTTGGTTCGGATGCTGCGGATGACTCATGGCCTGACCGTAGTCTGACCACGCGTCTGAAAAGTAAGCAGGCGGGGTCGGACGGGGGAGTCTCAGGAGTACTGCTCGAAGATCGTTGACTCGGTCACCCGCTCGAGCGTCTCTTTGACCGTGGTGGCCAGCGTGGCGTCGACGCCCTCGACGGTCATCAACTCCGCACTGGTGGCCCGCTGCAATTTGGACAACTCACCGAAGTGGTCGGCGATGAGTGCCGCGGTCGCTGCGGGCAGCCGGGCGACGCGGTGCAACAGACGCAGTCCCTTGGGGGCCACCTCGTCGCTCAGGTCGATGGTCGCCTCAGTGCTGCGGTGCAGTGTCGCGGCGGCCTTGCGCAGATCCAGCAACGACTCATCATCGAGGCGGGACATCTCCTCGAGCGTCTCGGCCGCCGTTCGACCCGGCGGGAGGTAGTCGCTGATGACCAGGTCCATCTCATCGTCGATCTCGCTGTACAGCTCATCGAGCTGCAGTCGCAGCAACCGTGCATCGACGCCGAGTTCGATGATCATCGTTTCGATCTCATCCGCGACCCGGCGCACCATCTCAGAACGCTGGACCACAGCCGCGACATCGCGCAGTGTGGTGACATCCTCGACCTCCACGGTGGTCAGGTTCGCGATCGCATCATCGAGACGGTTCTTGTAGCGCTCGAGGGTCTGCAGTGCCTGATTGGCGCGATCGAGCAGTCGGCCGACCTCTTGGATCTGGTGGCGCGACCCGCCGGCGTAGACGTTGATGACGCCCATCTCCTCACTGGCGCTGATCGCCGGCACGCCGAGTGAGATCGCGACCCGCTCGGCGGTGCGGTGACGGGTGCCGGTCTCCGACGTCGGCACCGTCGGGTCGGGAACCAGGTGCACGTTGGCTCGGGCGATGCGCAGACAGTCCGGAGACAAGATGATGGCACCGTCCATCTTGGCCAATTCGGAGAGCCGCTGGGGGCTGTAGGGGGCGTCGACCAGGAATCCGCCCGAGCAGATGCCGAGTACGGTCGGGTCATCGGAGAGCACCAGCAGCGCGCCGGCCTTGGCTCGCACCACCCGGTCGATCCCGTCGCGCAGCGGTGTCCCCGGTGCCACCATCGACAGCGCAATGCGCATCTGTTCGTTGGCGCCGCTGTGTCGGCTTGCCATGGGGGGAGTCTAGGGGCCGTTCGGTCGCGACACAGCGGTATGCTTGCGATAACAACAATCATGTTGTCGGGCACGGTGTCGGCAGAGCCGGGATCGAATGTCCGAGCGGTGAGGAGATGACGATGAGCAGCGACCGACCGACCGAGATCGCCGATGAAGGTCGAGACCGGACTCCACCGGCCTGGATGGGGATCAATCACCTGGCCCTGATCACCACCGATATGGATGCGACCACCCGCTTCTGGCATGAGGTGCTCGGCGCTGAGATCGTCGCCACGGTGGCCACCGATGACTTCAAGCACTACTTCTTCCGGATCGGCGAGGCCCAGACCATCGCGTTCTTCCAGTACCTCAACGCCTCGGTCGACACCTTCGCCAAGCCTGCCGGTGTGCCCTATGCGGCGGCCTCCCAATTCGACCATCTGGCGCTCGGTCTGCCATCGGAGGAGGCACTCGAGTCGCTGCGCCAGCGACTGATGGATCACGACTGTGAGGTCACCGAGGTCGTCGATCACGGCTTCCTGCGCTCGATCTACTTCTCGGATCCGACCGGGATCGCGCTGGAGGCATCGTGGTGGACCACCGATCTCGACGTCGACGGTTACGAGGTACCTGATCGCTTCTTGGATCCCGATCCGGTGCCGGCGCTGCGCGAACTGCTCGACGGCGGCGCCATCTCGCAGACACCATCGACGGTGCTCGTCGACGAGATCATCGCCGCTGGCATCGTCCCGGGCCCCACCGGAGCCTGAGGGGCATCTGGGGCTGCGGTCGCTCAGTCCTTGGGTGCCGGGAACTCGATCACCTCGCCGCGATCGACACTGACCCAGTCGCGTCCGGTCAGATACGGCTGCAGTGATGCGGTGATGGCGCGAAGGTGCTCTCGGTTCTTCGGTCGCTGCAACTCGAACAGATGCGGGAACCGCAGCCAGCCGACCACGAGGGTCCAGAGCGCGAGTGCATCATCACCTGTCGGTGGATCGATCAGCACCGGGCCGAACAGGGACTGTTCGCCGAAGAACAGCGTCGGCACACCGAAGCCCCCGGCATCGATGACACGTTGGTGTTCGCGATGGATCTCGTCGTGGGTGGACTCATCCGCGATGGCGGCATCCACGAGGTCGGGGTCGAGGTCGATCTGCCTCAGCAGTTCGCGGGCCACATCGGGATCATGGGGTTTGTTCCCCTCGACGTGGAGTGCGGCACCGGCGCGCAGATACCAACGGTCGAGCAGTTCGGGATCGGTGCGGCGCAAGAGCGCGCCGATACGCATCATCGACCAGCCATAGGACCAGGGGCGTTCCCAGGGGTGCTTCTTGCCCTCGGCGCGGTTGACCTCCTCGAGACTGAAGAAGCGCCAGTTGACCTCGAGGCCGGTGAGATCGCGCACCTCCCTGATCCACAACGAGGTCTGATAGGCGAACGGGCACATCAGATCGAAGTGGAAATCGACGGTGTCCACCGCCATCTCGGTGGGTCCGGGCTCGGTCGGATCGTCGGTGGCCATAACAGAGTCTGTCACGGAACGGTCTCGGCGCGCTGAGGCGGCCCGCTGCCGGGTCGTGGCGGACCGCGGCGAGCCTGCCGGCTGCGACGGCGCTGTTGTACCCGGCGTCGACGGGCGTTGATGACGAAGCCGATGAACAGTGCCGACAGCACCAGCCAGATGATGAGACCCAAGAGCGCGAGCGTGGCGACCGGTCGCGCCCATCCGGGTGGCTCTGATTCGCGCAGCAGGGTCGAAGCGGAGATGTCGATCGCCGAAGCGTCGGCCGGTGCGACCCAGGAAAAGACACCCGGGGCGATCTGAGTGCCGTTGGCGTCGATCATCTCGCCGGGCAGTGCGACGCGCAGCTCGAAGCGGAGTGCATCGCCTGGGGTCAATCCGGCCAGCTCGCGCTCGAATGGCACACCGCCGACGAGGGCGATCAACTCATCATCGGCGAAGGCTTCGAAACTCTCGGGCAGCTGCAGCCTGCCGGCGATGGCGGTCGTGGTGAGGCCTGCTTCGATATCGACGGCCTGGCCGGCGCTCATCGCGCTGAGCGGTTCGCCGATCTCGCCGAGTCGCTCGGAGAGTTCCTGTGGGGTGGCGAAGGTGCTCGAGAGGGTGATGACGAGCTCGCCGTCATCGGTCGGCGTCGGCCCGTTCGCCGACCAGTCGGTGAGATCGTCGAAGATCAGCTGATCAGCCAGTTCGGGAAGACGTGCCACCATCTCGGCATCGGCGGTGGCGGTCACCTCGATCGTGCCGCTGCCGTCGGCGTCGACGACCACGTCCACCTCAACGTTCAGTTGGCAGCCGGCCAGCACCACCAGGGCGCCCATGACGATCGCAATGAGACGGGACGGCACGAGTCCATCATGGCCGCTCGGCACCGGCCGCGCACAGCACTGAGATGGTCTACGATCTTCGCTGTGCGGAGATCCGGCGGAGGATTCTTCGACGGTGAGACGCTCGACGAGGGTGTCGAACCCGTCATCGAGTTGCGGCGAGTCATGATCGATGGGCGTGAGCGGTTCCATCTGTTGCGGCGGATCGCTTATCGGGACGCGCCCGTCGAGCGTCGATGGTGTCGGATCGGTGGTGACCGCCGTGCTGGCGGCCGGTGCGATGCCGAACACGAACCCTCCTCTGCGGGCACCGACGACGACGTGTTCGTGGTCCCGGTCGACTCCGAGGCCTTCGTGTCGGATCTGGCCTCGGTGCCGGCGGTGTTCACCTGGTTGGTGCCCCGTTCAGGTGCGCATCTGCCCGCAGCACTCTTGCATGACGCACTCGTCGCCGGGCCCGCTCATCACCTGGGCCGCGCCGTCGGCCGGCTCGAGGCCGACCGCATCTTCCGTGACTCCATGGCTGGTCTCGGCACGTCGGTGGCACGACGGTGGTTGATGTGGTCAGCGGTGGTGCTGGCCACGATCTGGCTCGGTGACCTGCCCCGGGCCCGTTGGTATCGAACGGTCATGATCGCGACGTTGGCGGTGGTGGCGGCATTCGGAACCCTCGGCACCGCTGAGGTGGCGGGTGTGGTGTCGTGGACCGGCTGGGCCGAGGATCGAGCGGTGGGGGCCCGGATCGCCATCGGCCTCCTGACCGCAGTGGTGACACCGGTGCTGCTCTCGGTG
>SKFX01000040.1 GCA_007117775.1 Ilumatobacteraceae bacterium | reverse complement strand
TGGGCTTCGGCAAGACCGAGGTCGCCATCCGCGCCGCATTCAAGGCCATCCAGGACGGCAAACAGGTTGCGGTGCTGGCACCGACCACACTGTTGGCCAATCAGCACGGCAGCACCTTCGCTGACCGATTCGCCGGCTATCCGATCCGCGTCGAGGTGCTTTCGCGTTTCCTCACCGCCGCGCAGGCCCGCGCCGTCATCGAGGCGGTGGCATCGGGCGAGGTCGACTGTGTGATCGGGACTCACCGACTCTTGGGCGACGATGTCTCGTTCCGAGATCTCGGACTGCTGGTCGTCGACGAGGACCAGCGTTTCGGCGTCCAGCACAAAGAGGCCATGAAACAGTTGCGCACCGATGTCGATGTGCTGACACTGTCGGCCACACCGATCCCGCGCACCCTCGAAATGTCGCTGGTGGGCATCCGCGACCTGTCGCTGCTGCAGACCCCACCGGCGGATCGCCAGCCGATCCTCACCCATGTCGGCGAATACGACGAACGCGTCGCCATCGAGGCGATCCGGCGCGAACTGTTGCGCGAAGGCCAGGTCTTCTGGGTCCACAACCGGGTCCGCTCCATCGAACATGCCGCAGCGCGACTGCGCGAACTCGTCCCCGAAGCCCGGATCGCCGTCGCCCACGGCCAATTGGACGAGGGCACCCTCGAACAGGTGGTGCTCGACTTCTGGGAGGGCCGCTACGACGTGCTGGTCTGCACCACGATCATCGAGTCGGGGATCGATATGCCAGCGGTCAACACCCTTGTGGTCGAACGAGCCGACCTATTGGGCCTCGGCCAGTTGCATCAGCTGCGCGGCCGGGTCGGGCGCGGGATCAGCCGGGCGTACGCATATCTGTTCCATCCCCCCGACCAGCCGATGTCAGAGGAGGCCTATGAACGGCTGCGGACCATCGGTGAATCGACCGAACTCGGCTCGGGGTTCAAGATCGCGATGCGCGACCTTGAGATCCGCGGTGCGGGGAATCTGCTCGGCGAGGCCCAGTCGGGCCATATCGCGGCGGTGGGCTACGACCTGTACTGCCAGATGGTGACCGAGGTCGTCTCTGAGATGAAGGGCGAGCCCATCCCCGAGCCCGTCGAGATCCGTATCGATGTCCCCACCGACGCCCATCTGCCGGCCGACTACATCGACTCCACCGAGCTGCGTCTCGAGGCCTACCGCCGGCTGTCGATGGCCACCAGCATCTCAGAGATCGACGATCTGCGCAGTGAATGGCAGGACCGCTACGGTCCACTGCCCGGTGTCGCGGAGTCACTGCTGAACATTGCGGTGCTGCGCAGCGAATGTGTACGCGTCGGCGTCCGCGAGATCACGGTCACCGGCGATCGAGCCCGTCTGTCGCCGGTGGAATTGAAGGTGAGCGAAACGCTGCGGCTCTCGCGCCTGGCACGCGATGCCAAGTACAAACAGGACCAGTCCCAGCTGATCCTGCCGTTGCCAACGGCGGTGCAGCGCGGCCGGGTCGAGGCAGCCGTGCACCTGAGCGACTTCCTGCGCGAACTCATCACCGTCGCCAACGGCGGCGATGATGACGGTGCGCTCTGATCTCAGCACCAGAGCGGTAGGTTCAGATCATGTCCAGTTCCACCGAGACCACCCCTCGGCGCCGCCGGCGCACCATCGTTGCTGCCGGTATCGTCGCCGCGGTCGGCCTCGTCGGCTGTGGTGACGTCAGCTCTCCTGCTTCGGTGGCCCGGGTGGGTGACGCGACCTTGTCGCGCGCCGACTTCGACGCCTTGGTGACCGCGACCGCCGGAGGGCCCGATGGTGAACGGGTCACCGTCGAGCGCGCACTGGCGACCGAGGTCCTCAACACCTGGTTGATCACCGAGATCCTCGATCAGGAACTGAGCACCGCCGGGGTGACGGTCTCACAAGAGGCGCGCGACCGCGCCACCGCCGAGTTGACCGGTGCATTCGGGCCGCAATGGGCGATATCGACCCCCGAGGTGCTGCGCGATCTGCAGATCCGCCAGCAGAGCGTGATCCAGACCTGGAGCGAAACCCCTCCGGCCACCCTCGACGATGCCGAACTGGCAGCGATCTATTCGCTCGGGCCGGATGGATCGGGCATCGTGTGCAGTTCCCATATCCTCACCGACACCGATGTCGAGGCCCGCGAGGTGCTGGTTGAACTGCGCGCCGGTGCGGACTTCGTCGCACTCGCCGCCGAACGCTCGGTCGATGCGGGATCGGCCCCTGACGGCGGGTTCTTGGGGTGCATGGGTCGTGACGAGTTCGCGCAGATGTTCATCGCCGAATTCGTCGAAGCGGCCCTCGATGCCGAGATCGGTGTCCCCGTGGGCCCGGTCGAGAGTCGCTTCGGACACCATGTGATCGTGCTGCCCGAGTACGCACTGGTCTCCGATGAACCGATCGGCGAATTATTGGCCGAACCACAGACTCGGTTCCGCACTGCGGCGCGCACCGCCGATGTGCATGTCTCGCCGCGCTATGGCACCTTCGATCCCGCTGCTGGGGTCATCGCGCTCAGATGAGCACCACCCCAGTTCGCACACGCCCGGCACTCGGTCACATCACCGTCGTCGGGCTCGGGCCGGGAGACGCGCGGTATCTGAGCCCCGCTGCGATCGATGCCCTCGAGGCCACCCCGTATCGCTATCTGCGCACCGGCGTGCACCCGAGCGCGTCAGCCGTCGAGGGCGCCACCACCTTCGATCACCACTACGAGACAGCCGACAACTTCGCCAGCGTCTACCGCGCCATCCACGCCGACCTGCGCGCTGCAGCACTCGAACACGGCGAGATCGTCTATGCCGTGCCCGGTTCACCGCTGGTCCTGGAGGCGACGGTGGCCGCACTGATGGCCGATCACGATCTCGAGGTCGACATCGTGCCGGCAATGTCGTTTCTGGATCTGGCCTATGCACGACTCGGCATCGATCCCATCGAGGTGGGCCTCACGCTCATCGACGGTCACCGCTTCGCCGTTGCTGCCGCAGGACTCAGAGGGCCCCTGCTGGTGGCTCATACCCACGCCGGCTGGGTGATCTCTGAGATCAAACTCTCCCTCGACGATACTGCAGATGAACTCGGTGATCCCGAAGTGGTGGCCCTGCAGCGCCTCGGCACCGACGATGAGGCCGTCATCACCACCACCTGGTCCGCCATGGACCGCGATATCGACCCCGACCATCTCACCTCGCTCTACATCGCCTCACTCAACCATCCCGTCGCCGCGGAGTATCAACGCTTCCATCTGCTGGCGCGCACGCTGCGCGAGCGGTGCCCCTGGGATATCGATCAGACCCACCAGAGCCTGATCCCACATCTCGTCGAGGAGACCTATGAGGTCGTCGATGCCATCGAGGCACTCGATCCCGACGATCCGACGAGCGATGATGACCTGATCGAGGAACTCGGTGACCTGCTGTATCAGGTCGAGTTCCACGCAACCATCGCCGAACAACAGGGACGCTTCACGATCGCCGATGTGGCCCGGGGGATCCACGACAAACTCGTGAGACGTCACCCCCATGTCTTCGGGGATACGGCATCGGACCCCTCCGGGGCGACATCCGATCGCGCCGGAGCGCTCGAGAGCTGGGAGCAGATCAAAGCGACCGAGAAGCACCGCGAGTCGATCTTCGATGGGATCCCGCGATCGCTACCGGCGCTCGGCCTGGCCCGCAAGGTGCAGTCCAAGGCCGCCAAGTACGGCTTCGACTGGCCTGATGTTCACGGGGCACTGCCAAAAATCGCCGAGGAGTCCTCCGAACTGCTCGCAGCGACCACCGATGACGAACAAGCCGAAGAACTCGGGGATCTGTTGTTCGCGGTGGTCAATGTGGCCCGCCATCTCGATGTCGACCCCGAGATGGCGCTGCGGCGAGCCACCGACAAGTTCCGCATCCGGTTCAGCACTGTCGAGGCACTGGCACGCGAACGCAGTATCGACCTGGCCGAAGCGGACCTGCCGGTGCTCGACGCTCTCTGGGACGAGGCCAAGGACCGACTCGGGGGCTCCTGAGCGACGATGCGCCTGCAACTGGCCAGTCCCGCCGAGCATCCGCGGATCTCCGGGCTGCCCTTCGCGCAGTCCCTCGACGACTGGGACCTCCCCCAGATCTACGGTGTGCTCGGCATCCACCGCCACGTCGTGCGACGGGTGATGCTCGGCCCCAACGCGTATGTCGTCAAGGAGTTGCCCGATGACCTCGCCGAGCGCGAATACCGACTCCTGCGAGAACTCGCAGACGATGGCCTGCCCACCGCTGAGGTCGTCGCCGTCGTCACCGGCCGCAGCGATCAGCGCGACGGGATCTTGATCACACGCCACCTCGACTACTCGCTGCCGTTCCGATCGCTGTTATCGGGCGCCACGATGACGGCGAGCCACAGCGAGCACCTGCTCGATGCCCTTGTCGGCCTCTTGGTGCGGCTGCATCTCGAGGGCTTCTACTGGGGGGACTGTTCATTGTCCAACACCTTGTTCCGGCGTGATGCGGGCGCACTGTCGGCCTATGTGATCGACGTGGAGACCGGCGAACGCCACCATCGCCTCACCGACGGCCAGCGGACGCTGGATCTCGACATCGCTATGGAGAACATCGCCGGTGGTCTCTTGGATCTGCAGGCCGCCGGCCACCTCAGCGATGAGATCGACCCGGCCGAGATCGCGATCGCACTCGGCGACCGCTATCACAATCTGTGGGCTGAACTGACCCGGACCGACGAGTTCGAACCCCAGGACTCGTTCCGGATCGAACAGCGGCTCGACCGCCTGCACGACCTCGGGTTCGACGTCGATGAGATGGAGATCATCACCACCGATGACGGCCAACAGTTGCGGATCGTGCCACGCGTCGTCGAACACGGGTACCACCTCCATCGCCTCCACGACCTGACCGGCCTCGTCACCCAGGAGAACCAGGCCCGTCGACTGCTCAACGACATCCGCGCATTCGCGTCTGAACACTCCGATCGCACCGCACAGACCCTCGACGACACCACCGCGGCAGATCGATGGCTGCACGAGCGATTCGAGGCAGTCATCGACGCCATCCCGGCCGAACTGGTCTCCAAGCTCGAAGAGGCCGAGCTGTATCACCAGTTCCTCGAACACCGTCGCAGTATCTCTGAGGCCGCCGGCCGCGATATCGCCCTCGACGAGGCCGTCGCCTCGTTCATCGACGGGGTGCTCACCACCGCGCCGCATGAACAGATCCACATCCCCGAACCGACCACCGAGCATCCGGTGATCGGGTCCGGACCCGGCGCTACCGATCGATGAAGTCCGGTGCCCGCCGGGATCCGGCTCGACGGTGGTGGTGTCGCGGTACCGTGGAGCCATGAGTGAGATCATTGGTGTCACCGGCAGGGAGATCCTCGATTCGCGCGGTAATCCCACCGTCGAGGTCGAGGTCCTCTTGGACTCCGGCGCACTCGGTCGCGCCGCGGTCCCGAGCGGTGCCTCCACCGGCGAACATGAGGCTGCCGAGCGTCGCGACGGCGATGATCGCTTCCTCGGGCGCGGTGTCACCGGCGCAGTCGCAGCGGTCAACACCGAGATCGCCGAGCATCTGATCGGCCTCGACGCCACCGAACAGCGCGTCGTCGACCACCGGTTGATCTCACTCGATGGCACACCGAACAAGTCGCGTCTCGGGGCCAATGCCATCTTGGGTGCGAGCCTCGCCGCGGCGCGCGCCGCGGCCGATGAACTCGATCTCAGCCTGTTCCGCGCTATCGGCGGACCCAATGCCCATGTCCTGCCGGTGCCCATGATGAACGTGCTCAATGGCGGTGTGCATGCCGACAACAACATCGACTTCCAGGAGTTCATGATCATGCCCGTCGGCGCGCCGAGCTTCGCTGAGGCACTGCGCTGGGGAACCGAGACCTACCACCACCTCAAATCGCTCCTCGGGTCGCGCCGGCTGAGCACCGCCGTCGGTGACGAGGGCGGGTTCGCCCCTGACCTGACCAGCAATGAGGAGGCCATCGTGGTGCTCTTGGAGGCGATCGAGGCAGCCGGGTTCACACCCGGTGAGCAGATCGCCCTGGCGCTCGATCCGGCGGTGAGTGAGATCCACCGCGACGGCCGCTATCACCTGGAAGGCGAGGGCCGCACACTCGATCCCGCCGAGATGGCCGCCTACTGGGAGCGCCTGGTGGACACCTATCCGATCGTGTCGATCGAGGACGGGATGGGCGAGGACGACTGGGAGGGCTGGGCGCAGCTCACCGCAGCAGTCGGTGACCGGGTGCAGCTTGTCGGCGATGACCTGTTCGTCACCAATGTCGAGCGCCTGCGGCTCGGGATCGAACGCTCGGTGGCAAACAGCGTGCTGATCAAGGTGAACCAGATCGGCACGCTGACAGAGACGCTCGAGACGGTCCGCATGGCGACCGCGCACTCCTACACCTCGGTGATGAGCCATCGCAGCGGAGAGACCGAGGACACCACCATCGCAGACCTCGCGGTGGCGACCAACTGCGGCCAGATCAAGACCGGTGCGCCGGCGCGCAGTGACCGCGTCGCCAAGTACAACCAGTTGCTGCGCATCGAAGGCGAGCTCGGTGATGAGGCCACATTCGCCGGTCGTCGCGCGCTGGCTCCGCTCGGCTGAACCAACCTGCACCATCGCGTCGCATGAGGCGATGAACGAGTGACACCGATCGTTCCCGTCGGGGTGCGAGACTGTTGACATGGCCGAGGAGACCGAACTCGAGACCGGGCGTGCCCGGCCGGCGAGGCGTTCGCATCTGCGCCGCAGCGCACGGCGACCCGCCGCCGATGCCGGCCGCTCGCGCCTCGGAGACCTGACGCGGCCGATCCCGGTCGAACGACGCATCGTCCGACGCCGACGGTCGACGATCCTGCTCGGCGCCATCGCGCTGTCAATCGCCATTGCACTCGCAGCAGCACTGTTCATCATCCCGGTGCAGACCTACCGCGACCAGAGCGCAACCCTTGAGCGGCGTATCGAACAGGTCGAACAACTCGAGGTGGTCAACGCGCAACTGCGGTCCGAAGTCGCTCGACTGCGGACCGAGGCCGGCACCCGTGAAGCAGCACGATCCGAACTCGGCTTCGGCGAAGCCGGGGAGGACCGTCTCCGGGTCCTGGATCTGCCGGCGCTGCCCACCGATCTGCCGGCGGGCTGGCCGTATGACCTGATCACCTCGGTCATCGCGCTGCGCACCGGCGGCGGCTGAACACACCGGTGCATCAGCGCCCGGTCGGGTGGCATCTGGCCCCGACGACTAGATTGACAGCGATCGTGCTTCACTTCGACCTGTAGGGGGACTCATGGCCGGCAGCATTCTCGGAAACCGTGTCTTGCGCAAGGAAGACCCCAAGTTCTTGACCACTGGGGGCGTGTATCTCGACGACCTCGTCGATGAACGCCTCGAGGGTGCGACCTATGTTGCCTATGCCCGCTCGGGCGTGGCACACGGCACGATCGATGGGATCGATGTCGACGAGGCCCGCGAGATGCCCGGTGTGATCGCAGTGTTCAACGCCGCCGATCTCAGCCTGGAGCCACAACCTGCAGCGTTCAACCCGCTCGTGACCCGGACACTGCTGGCGTCGGACAAGGTCCGCTATGTCGGCGAACCGGTGGTCGCGGTCATCGCGGAGACCTATGAGCAGGCCGTCGATGCGGTCAACACCATCTTCGTCGACATCACACCGCTGCCCGCACTCGTCGATGTCGAGGAGGCGATGACGTCATCGACACTGATCTACGAAGCGGCGGGCTCCAATGTGGTCTTCGACACCACCGCGCTCGGTCTGCCGGAGAATTCCGGCGACGAGTTCTTCGCCGACTGTGAGGTGACCATCGAGGGCCGCTTCATCAACCAGCGCGTCGCACCGTGCCCGCTCGAGGTGCGCGCCGCCGCAGCGACATGGATCGACGGCCGACTGGTGCAGTGGCTGTCCACTCAGCACGCCCAGGGTGCGGCCAAGGTGATGGCGACCGTCAATGGCCTCGAGGCCGAACAGGTCCGCATCATCACTCCCGATGTCGGTGGTGGGTTCGGCGCCAAGATCGGCACTTACCCAGAAGAGATGCTGCTCGGACGGCTGGCGGCCGAGGTCGGCCGGCCGGTCCGCTACCGCGAGACCCGCAGCGAATCGATGATGACCCTCGGCCACGGCCGCGCCCAGGTGCAGTACGTGAAGATGGGTGGTTCACGCGATGGCAAGGTGACCCATTACCGGATGCACATCATCCAGGACTCCGGCGGTTTCGTCGACCTCGGAACGGTCCTGGCCCCGTTCATGACCCGGCCGATGGCATCTGCGGTCTATGACATCGCCAATATCGAGGTCCACACGACCTCGGTGGCCACCAACACCACCCCGACGGTCGCCTATCGCGGCGCCGGCCGACCCGAAGCGACTGCGGCCGCAGAGCGGGCGATGGATCTGTTCGCAGCTGAGATTGGGATGGACCCCGCTGAGGTGCGCCGCGTCAATCTGATCGCGCCGTTCTCCGAGCCCCATACCACCGCCATCGGCCAGACCTATGATGTCGGCGATTTCGAGGGAGCGCTCGACCGCGCGCTGGAGGCCGCCGATTACGCAGCATTGCGGGCCGAACAGGCCGAGCGCCGGACGGCGGGCGATGCGGTTCAACTCGGAATCGGCGTCAGCGTGTACGTCGAGATCACCGGCGGCGTCGACCCGATGGGCGAGGGGGCGCGTATCTCGATCCATGACGACGGCTCCGCCACGATCTACACCGGCACCTCCCCTCACGGCCAGGGTCATGACACCGCGTGGTCGATGCTCGCGAGCGCCCAGACCGGGATCGCAATGGATCGCATCACCCTCGTGTGGGGCGATACCGATCTGGTCCCCGTCGGCGGTGGCACGATGGGGTCGCGTTCGCTGCAACACGGCGGTGTCGCGGTGGACAAGGCATCGGTCGAACTGGTCGAGCGGGCCCGCACTCTGGCCGCGTCACTGCTCGAAGCCGATGAGTCCGACATCGTGCTCGATATCGACACCGGGGCGTTCCATGTCGCTGGTACCCCGGCGATGTCGAAGACCTGGGCCGATCTTGCGGTCGCAGCCCGCAGCCACGACGACTTCCCCGACGGCCTCACCCATGAGACCCGATTCGATGCCGGTCACGCCACCTTCCCCTTCGGAGCCCATGTCGCCGTGGTCGAGGTCGACACCGATACCGGCCGGGTCAAGCACCTGCGCCATATCGCCTGCGATGACGCCGGCCGGGTACTGAACCCGATGCTGCTCGACGGCCAAATCCACGGTGGTGTGGCACAGGGAACCGCTCAGGCACTGCTTGAAGAGGTGCGCTATGACGATGATGGCAACCCGATCACCTCGAACCTCGCCGACTACGCCATGATCTCCGCTGCGGAACTGCCCGATATCACCGTCATCCACATGGAGACGCCGACGTTCGTCAATCCGCTCGGCGTCAAGGGTGTGGGCGAGTCGGGCACGATCGGCTCCACCCCGGCGGTGCAGTCTGCCGTCATCGATGCGCTCGCGCACCTCGGCGTCCGCCATATCGACATGCCGGCCACCCCCGAGCGCGTCTGGGCGGCGATCGAACGCACCCACTGACGTAGTGGGCCCTCACCGCGACCTCCCCCCGGCGGACTATCCCGGCTTCGATGCCGCCGCGGCGCGCCCCGACGACCTCGACGACATCGTCGCGATCCTGACCGCGGCATTCGCTGATGACCCGGTGATGGCCTGGGTGTTCCCGGATCCAGCCACACGCCCACAGCGCCTGTCGACACTGTGGCGGTATCTGGCACGCGGCGTCTATCTGCCTGGCGGTGCCAGCACGATCATCCGCGACGGTGACCATTGCGGTGGCCGAGCCGTCGCCGCGGCGCTGTGGCTGCCACCCGATGCCGAACCAGAGACGACACTGTTCGAGCGCGAAGGTGAAGCCTTCGTCGCCGATCTCAATGGTGAGGTGGAGCGCCTCGGTGCGCTATCGGCTGCGATGGCACCGCATCATCCGAGCGATCGAGCCTGGTACCTGCTGGCGGCGGGGGTGTTGCCCGACCGACAGGGCCACGGTCTCGGCGCTGCGCTGCTGAGCGCCACCCTGGCATATCTCGACGAGATCGGCGAAGCGGCCTATCTCGAGGCGACGAGCCCGCGCAGCCGCGTGCTCTACCACCGGCTCGGATTCGGCGACCATGCCGAGTTCTCCCCCGATGGCGGCCCACCGATCTGGGGGATGTGGCGGCCGAGACCATGAACCGGCCCAGCGACGACCAGACTGGTCCGGTGACGCCGATGACGACAGCGACCGGGCCAGGAGCCGACGATGCCCCGATCCAGGCCGAGGGCCTGGTACGCACCTTCGGGTCCGGTGAGTTGGCAGTGCGCGCCGTGGACGGTGTGGACCTGAGAGTCGGCGCCGGTGAGGTTTTCGGCTTCCTCGGCCCCAACGGGGCGGGCAAGTCGACCACGGTGCGGATGCTGACCACCCTGCTGCGACCCACCGCAGGCACCGCCCGTGTCGCCGGCTATGACGTGGTGTCCGAGGCCGATCAGGTCCGACGCAGTATCGGTGTGGCATTACAGGACGCCGCGATCGATCCGCTGATGACCGGGATCGAACTGCTGCGGCTCCAGGCGGTGCTCTATGGCGTCGAGCGTTCCCAGCAGAAACGACGTGCCGGTGAGTTGCTTGAGCGTGTCGGTCTCAGCGCCGCTGGCGATCGGCGCGTCGGTACCTATTCGGGCGGGATGCGACGCCGGCTGGATCTTGCGCTGTCGTTGATCCATGAACCCTCGGTGCTGTTCTTGGATGAGCCGACGACCGGGCTGGATCCGATGAGCCGCATGACGCTGTGGGAGGAGATCCAACGCCTCAACGATGACGGCACCACCGTGCTGTTGACCACCCAATACCTCGAGGAAGCCGACCAATTGGCCGATCGCATCGCCATCATCGACGGCGGGCGGATCGTGCGCGAGGGCGACCCGGCCGCACTCAAAGCCGAGGTCGGGGCGCCGACGCTGTTCATCGACGTCGACGCCACCCGCACCGACGAGGCCCGTGCGGTGCTGGCGGCATTCGGCGATCCGCGTCCGACCGCTGAGGGCACCCTCGGCGTCGGGCTGACCGCTGGCGCCGCCGAGGTGTCGGCGGTCATCCGGGCCCTCGATGAAGCCGGTATCGCAGTCGAGCGCCTCGAGTTGAGCGAGCCGAGCCTGAACGATGTCTTCGCCGAGGCCACCGGCTACCGACTCGAGGGCGCCGAGACCGGCGGCGCGGCCACCGATGAGCCATGAGCACCGATGTGACCAGCCATCGCGATGACCCAGCCATGACGATCACGATCGCCAGATCCGAACGACGCCAGTCGCTGTGGGCCCAGACCGCTGCGATGTCATCGCGTTCGATCACCGCCTTTCTGCGCCAGCCCGCGCTCGTGGTGCCATCGTTGGTCTTCCCGCTGTTCTTCGCCGCCCTCGGCACCTCATCGTTCAGTCAAGCCATCGACCTGCCCGGGTTTCCGCCGGTGCAGTCATTCCTCGATTTCGCCTTGGCGGGCACCATCATCCAGGGCGTGCTGTTCGGTTCGATCACCGGAGCGACCGCGCTGGCGACCGATATCGACAACGGGTTCTTCGATCGGCTGTTGACCACCCCGACATCGCGTTCGAGCATCCTGATCGGCCGATTGGCCGGCGCGATGGCCTTCGGTGGTGTGCAGACCATCATCTTCATCGCCGTGCTGTTGCCCTTCGGCCTGCGCATCCAGTCCGGTGTGCTGGGTGCGGCGGTGATGGTTCTCGGTGGTGTGTTGACCGCATTGGCCGTCGGGGCGCTGCTGTCGATCATGGCGCTGCGCACCGGGTCACCCGAGGCGGTCCAAGGATCGTTCCCGCTGCTGTTCGTCTTATTGTTCTTCTCGAGCGCGTTCTTCCCCCGCCAGACGATGACGGGTGTCTACCGCCGCCTCGCCGATGCGAACCCGATCAGCTATCTCGTCGAGGCATTCAGGGACCTGACCATCGAGGCGCTGTCGCTCGGCGCGGTCGTGCGGCTGATGGTGATCTCCGGGCTGGCTGCACTGGTCACGGTGACGATGGCGCTGCGGGCCCTCAACCGCCGGCTGGTGAAACCATGACCGTGGAGCGACTCGACGACACTGCGATGGCTGCGGGCACTGCGAGCACGACCGCGGTACCACGCGGTGTCGGCAGTGGGGCGTTGGTGGCGAGCGCGCTCGGGCTCGCGGTGCGCAATCTGCGCAATATTCGACGCCTCCCGAGCGCGTTCCTGCCGGCACTCATGATGCCGCTCGTGCAGTCGATCGCATTCTCCGGGACGTTCTTCGCCATCACCCAGGTCCCCGGATTCCCGACCGATCGGTCGATCAACTGGTTCATGCCGCTCGCGGTGGTGATGGGAGCATCGTTCGCCGGGATCGGTATCGGGTTCTCGACGGTTCGCGATCTCGAGAGCGGCTTCTATGACCGGTTGCGCATGGCGCCGGTGAGCCGCCGAGCGCTGTTACTCGGCCCGTTGTTCGGGGTCTGGGTGCGCACATTGATCCTGATGGTGATCGTCATCGGCACCGGACTCGCACTCGGGGCGCGGCTCACCGGTGGGCTGTTCGGACTCGCGGCATTGATCGTCGTCGGACTCGGTGTCTCGGTGGTCGGCACCGGATGGGGCCTCGGCCTCGCCTACCGCTTCGGCGATATGCGGGCATCTGCGTTCATGCAGTTGGGATTGTTTCTGGCGCTGTTTTTGACATCGGCGCAGGCGCCGTTGTCGATCATGACCGGCTGGCTGTACTACGTGGCCCGGGTCAATCCGTTCACCCCCGTGATCGACCTGGCTCGGATCGGTTTCGTCGAACCCGGCACGGTGGAGCGTCCGTGGGTGGGCCTCGTGGCGCTGGTGCTGCTCGCTGCGGTGGCGATGGGATTCGCGGATCGGGGCCTGCGCCGCCTCAGCCGGTAGCGTTCGGGACCGTGGGAACCGATCGCACCCATGTGCTACTCGATCTCGATGGCACACTGGCCGACTCAGAACCCGGAATCATCTCATCGTTGAAATGGGCCTTCGCCGAGGAGGGTTTCGATCCACCCTCCGATGCCGAGGCCCGCTCGGTGATCGGCCCGCCACTCGAGTTGGGTCTGCCCTCGATCGGCATCCCCGACGATGCCCTGGTCCGCGTTATCGCCCGCTACCGCGAGCGCTATGAGGACACCGGCCTCTATGAGGTCAGCATCTACGACGGTGTCATCGAGATGCTCGAGGGCCTGCGCGCCGCCGGCTACGTACTGGCGATCGCAACCGCGAAACCCGAGCGCAGTGCGACGCGCGTCGTTGACTACCTCGGCCTCAGCGACTCCTTTGAGGTCCTCGCCGGTGCCACGTTGACATCCGAGCGACGTCTCAAGGCCCAGATCATCGGCCATTGTCTGCACCAGCTCGGCATCCCCGCTGAACTGCCCGATCTCGGCGACCATGTCATCATGGTCGGCGATCGAGAGCATGATGTCGGCGGGGCGCTGCGCCATCGGATCCCCTGTATCGGGGTGACCTGGGGGTACGGTTCTGAGACCGAGCTGCTCACCGCCGGAGCGGTGGTGCTCGCCGAGCATCCGAGCCGCGTTGTGGACCTCGTCGCAGCGCCCTACCGTTTCGATGACGACCGATGACGACCGACGCCACCTCCCCATCTGAGACCGCCTCGCTCGACGCCTGCGGTGGCCAGCACACCCTGTGTGATCCGGCTCCGGCGCCGCGATCCAACGCCCCCGCGGATCGCTTCATGCGTCGAGTGCTGCGCCTGCCCGTCGACGGCCTCGACGACAGTCCGACCGCTGCCCGCAAAGCCTTCCAGACCTCGATCGCGGTGGCGTCGGTGCGATGTGTGCTGATGTATCTGGTGTTGCCTTTCGTGTTGCCTGCCGTCGGGTTGGCCACCGGGGTCGGGCCGGCGCTCAGCATCGGTATCGGCCTGCTCGCCATCGTGGCCATCGTCTACAGCGTCCGACGCTTCTGGCGCGCGGACCACTCCAAGCGCTGGGCGTACACGGTGCTCGGCGCAGTGGTGATCGCCTTCATGGTCGGCCTCATCATCTTCGACCTGGTCCGCCTGATCAGCTGACGGACCACGAGCTGACCTCGGGCGCTGGCGGGCTCAGCCGCACCCCGATCAGCCCGATATCCAGCCCCTTTGCACCCACGGGCACCCGGCGTTCTCGCAGGGGTCTCAGATGAGGCATGATAGAGAGACGGCTCCGGGCACGACCGGAACCACAGAGCATGAAGGGGGTCATCTCGTGGAGATCAGCGTCACCGTCAACGGTGTCACCCAGACCAGCGACGTCGAACCGCGCACCTTGTTGGTCCATTACGTCCGGGAGCATCTCGGCCTGACCGGGACCAACGTCGGCTGCGACACGTCGTCATGCGGCGCGTGCTCGCTGCACCTCAACGGCGAGGCCGTCAAGAGCTGCACCGTGTTGGCCGTTCAGGCCGATGGCGGCGAGGTCCGCACCATCGAGGGAATGGCGGCCACCGACGGCACCCTGCACCCGATGCAACAGGCCTTCATGGAGAACCATGGCCTGCAGTGCGGGTACTGCACGCCGGGGATGGTCATGGCCGCGACCAGCCTGTTGGCCGAGAATCCGAATCCGACCGAGGAGGATGTGCGGCTCGGCCTCGAGGGCAACTTGTGTCGCTGCACCGGCTATCACAACATCGTCAAGGCCGTCCTGGCCTGCGCCGACAGCTGAGCAGAACTCAGCCGCCACCAGATCGATCGCGTCCACCGCGGTCGGGAACGACACACGACAACTGAGAACACGATTCGTCACCACGACGGGATGGGGGTCCTGACATGACGACCACTGAAACCACGACGGGCGTTCTGGGGCAACGCCTACTGCGCCGCGAAGATCCGGCGCTGTTGACCGGTGAGGCCAAGTACACCAACGACATGGCCGTACCGGGCGCATTGCACCTCGCAGTGCTGCGCAGTCCGTACGCCCATGCGCATATCACCTCGATCGACACCTCGGCCGCGGCGGCGCTCGACGGCGTGGTGGCGGTCTACACCGGTGCCGATCTCGCTGAGGCGTGGGCGTCGCCGATGCCGTGTGCCTGGCCGGTGACCGAGGAGATGAAGAACCCGGCGCACTATCCGCTCGCCACCGACAAGGTCTGTTATGCCGGTGACGGCGTGGCCTGTGTGCTGGCCACTTCCGATGCGGTGGCCCGCGATGCACTCGAATTGATCGACGTCGGCTACGACGCCCTGCCGGCGGTGGTGGACCTCGAGGAGGCGGTCTCGGACTCGGTGGTGATCCACACCGATCTCGGCACCAACTCGTCGTACACCTGGAATCTGCTCGTCGAGGAGAACCCGGGCGATGTCGATGCCGCATTCGCCGCTGCGACCTACACCGTGAGCGAGCGTTACGTCCAACAGCGCCTCTTGCCGATGGCGATGGAGCCGCGCGCCGTGCTCGCGATGCCCCAGCCCTTCGGTGGCGATCTCACCTTGTACTCCTCGACGCAGGTGCCCCACATCTTGAAGGTGATGGCCGCCATCACACTCGGCATCCCCGAACACCAGGTGCGCGTCGTCGCACCGGCGGTCGGCGGTGGGTTCGGCTCCAAGCTGAACGTCTATGCCGAGGAACTGCTGTGTATGGCGCTGTCGATCAAACATGGTGTGCCCGTGCGCTGGAACGAGGAGCGTTCAGAGAACTCCATGGCCACCATCCACGGCCGCGGCCAGATCCAGAACATCGAACTCGCCGCCGATGAGAACGGTCGCCTCACCGCCGTACGGGTCCGGCTCTTGGCAGATATGGGCGCCTATCTGCAGCTCGTGACACCGGGCATCCCGATCCTCGGGGCGTTCTTGTATGCCGGGGTGTACGAACTGCCCAAGGCGTACGACTTCTCCTGTACCGGGGTGTTCACCACCATGACCCCGACCGACGCCTACCGCGGCGCCGGCCGGCCCGAGGCCACCTTCGCCATCGAGCGGGCCATGGACGCCCTGGCCGCTGAGGTCGGCGTCGATCCGCTCGAGCTGCGTCGACGCAACTTCATTCCGACCGAGGCGTATCCCTACGAGGCATTCACCGGGTTGGTGTATGACTCGGGCGACCATGACCTCGCCGCGACCAAGGCCGCCGAGATGCTCGGCTATGACGAGCTGCGCGCCCGCCAGGCCACCCAGAACACCGAAGGTGCCACCAAGCGCCTCGGGATCGGAGTCTCGTCGTATTTCGAGATGTGCGGTCTGGCCCCGTCGCGGGTCCTGGCATCGCTGAACTATGGTGCCGGCGGCTGGGAGGCCGCCACAGTGCGCGTCCTGCCGACGGCCAAGGTGCAGGTGGTGAC